>CAINVS010000134.1 GCA_903854205.1 uncultured Bacteroidota bacterium
TGTAAGGTGCATTACAATTGGAATGAGAAAGCAGCAATAGAACAACCATCGCAACCGCAAGATAACAATAATGTAATTTTAGATTTAAACACTCCGTCAGATAATATTCCAAAGATTAAAACACCAAATAAGGATACTAATTTAGTAAGCCTAACCTTAACTAATATAGAAGAAGTAAGCAGAAATCCTTCAGTAATTGAATTAGATAATAAGATAACTTTACCGATCGCACGAATTGATGAAGCATATAAAAAAGGACACGAAAATGAAATGAATATTCTTGCAGATGCATGTGCATATGCAATTACTTTGAGGAACAATGGCACTAGTAAAATTACCATAAATCATTTGTTTGTTGAGCCTATAGAATATAATAAGATCGACCCTAATCTTAAAAAAAGGGAAAATCTTCCTTATGAAAAAAAATCAGTTGTCTATATCTTAATTAAGCCAAAGACTAAAATAAAATACGATGAGGCATTCATATTGGTTGATGGAGTTAAACAAATCTGGGGTGGAAACATTACCATACTGCCTAAATCAAATGAAACTATTTATTTAAGGATCAATGCAGAAAAAGAGGGAATATATAAGTTTAATTTAGGGGTAAAATACTATAATGATGATTCTTCCAAATTAGAATCAATTTATTTGATTAAGGATCAATCCTGGGCCTTTTTGGAATCTAATTAGTTTTATTCTCCAATCAAATAATATCCCGCCCAGTATTTGGGGTGGCTCCATTCATCTATTTGAATCATTCCGATCATTGCATTTCTTAGAGCTTCAGAATATTTAATTGATTGATTAAAAACATACTGTTTATAAAAAAATTCAATAAATTTAGTATTAGGCTCAACATTTACAATACCCCGTGTAAGTAAAATATTCCGAACCCCAACTGAATAAAAAGCTCTGTTTAAACCAATTATACCCTCCCCTTTCACAAATTCACCATTTGCACTTAAACAAGTAAGCAACAGTACCAGGTCAACATCATATTTGCCCCTGAGAACATCATCATAATAAATTTCATCTCTACTTTCAAGCGCTATTGCAATTTTTTCCATTTTTCCACTTGACTCAAATCCATGCCCACCAACATGCAGGAATCGGGTTGAAACATTTACTTCCTTAATAAAATTTGATTTAGTAGCATCAGATTTTTTTTCAAAAATCTTGTAAGCATATCCTAGTGAATCACAAAATGATTTAATATACCTAAACTCATTTGTTTTAGAGGAACCAAAACCAGTTAAAAATCGATCATGAATTTTAGGTGTTTTATTTGTATGTGATTCAACATAAGATGTAGCAGAATAAGCATATCCTACTACATACTTTTTAATCAAGTAAGGTAATTCAGTCAACGAATTTGATTTGGGTTTTGATAAAAGTAAAGATTCAAATGGTAGATACAATAAATAACCGTCTGGAATAAGAACAATACGTGAAATTCCATCAGGAATATCTCCAAGCAAGACGTTAAATAAATTATGCGCTGATTTTTGGTAATCAGCCATCGAGATTGAATCAGAGTTAACAAAACCTACTACATCATTTACCCATTTTTTTAATTCAGGTATCTTCTCGAGGAGCGTAACATTTATATTGTCTCTAGTTGTTATAATCTTTGAAATTGTTTCATCATTTGTTAATGTATAACTAATAATTGCTACTCCGGGATCAATAGTCTTTCTTAGTTCAGAACTTGTTACAATACTTTTCTCATTGTGCAATAACCAATATGGTTTATAATTTATTTCAATATTAGATAGGACTGCTTTCAAATTTGCTTCAGCATTGAATAAAGAGTCACTTTTAACTTTAATTGTTTTTTGACTTAGTCCTAATACTGAACTATTTATAACCTCCCTATTCAAACGCAAAACCGTGGATTCCAATACCATTTTTTCATTTAATATTTTTGATGGAATTTCTTGTGTACTTTTTTCTTCATTAATTATTGAAACTAATGAATTCGCTTTTAATCTTTCTGTAGCGTAAAATACAAATTCAAAATATTTGTCTTTCCTGGTAATCTCAAATAAATCACCAGCGATATCTATCCATTGAAAATAGATTCCTGTTATAAAGTTACCCCATGAATTTATATCATCCCTTTTTGTCCCAATCTTGATAAGGTTCACAAGTGTATCACAACGCCGCATTAATGAATTAGCATATATTAATCGATTGACATTTTGTTCATCTAATGCAAGTTGCACTAATGCCATAGATTTGATAGAATATGCTGTCAATAACAAATTTGTTTTTTCAGTTAAACTAAATGTATTTGGATCTTTTTCATAATCAAGAGAATCTTTAAATCCAACTATGATATACGTGTAGTACTTTTGAATATATCCAATAGCCTGATCTGGCTTATGGGACATTATTGATAACAATGCTTTTAACAAAATTGGAAACTCCGGGTCCTTTTTAACTTTTTTAAACATGCTATTTGCGTAAATGTCCCGAAAACCTGCATTAGAAGTTGTATCTAAAATTTTCTCAATCGCTAAAATTAAGTCATCTAATGGAATATTATCTAACATGTCGCGCAAATCCGTTGGGTTTTTGCCGAGATTTCGAATAGAATTAGCCATTTTACAAACCTCTCTAGTTCGATAATTTTCTTTCCCATAGTACTTTATAAAACCGGAGCATGCACTATCAAAATATACTAATGATTCCTGTATTTTTAATTGCCCGGCAAATATTCCACCTAAATATAACCAAGCTGATGCTTCTAACGTATCAACTATTTTATTGTTTCGTATATAAGTAGCGCACTGTATAAAACTATACTTTGCCTTTTCCAAATTCTTATTTCTAAATTCTATCTCTCCACATCTATAAAAAAACTCAGCTTTATCCATTTTCCGAACCAAAGCTGGTTTAAAAATGCTCACTGAATCAAGATATGCCAAGGAAGAATCTAATTTTCCAGAATAATTAAGCGACTTTGCAATATTTAAATAACATTCTCCAATTGCAAGACTATCAAAAGGCATTGCCCTTTTACAAGCAATTAATTTCTGTGTAAAATAATAAATTGAAGAATCAAACTTTAAAAGACTTTGATAAGAAACTCCCAAATAGTTACAAATCTGCATCTCTTCATTCGAAAATTCTAAAGAACCATGTACTAAGTTATATCCTGTTAAAAAATGCTCAGTTGCATCTTGATATTTACCTTGGGACCAATAACCAAGCCCATTAAGACCATAATACTTTCCAATATTTGGAGAATCTTCATCAAATATTAATCTTGCCTTTTCAAGCGAACGTGTTGCATATTTATGTAAGGTATCCTTGCCCTGGCCTAAATGATAAAATGATATCATCCCGATATTGAATAAACAAGAAGGATAATCCGGATTAATCATTGTTGTATCTAAATTATAGTTTTCGCAGGCTCGCTTGTAAAAGTGAACTGAACGCTCAAAATCCTTATTTGCGTAGTAGACATATCCAATTCGACTTAAGATCTCCCCTGCTTGTTGGTGTTCGCTTGTAACTGAATTAAATGCCTTATTGTAATAGTCTATAGCCTGATTAAAATCGCCTTGGAATTCAAATTGCTCTCCAAATTTAATCAAACTATCAAGGTTTGGATTTTGACCAAAGATATTATTGGCAGATAATAGAATTAAGAAAACAATTGAATTCCTCATATACAAATATTTTAATTGTTTCAATGATCCATTGCAAGCCTAAAGCCAATACTGTTACTATAAAAATTTTGATAGTTAAAATTTCTATATGAACATCTGGCACCACGCATTTCATTAAACCACGAACCTCCCCTTATAATTCTTTCAAATCCACTAGAAGGTCCTTCGGGATTTAATTGAAACCCTATATCATACGGACCTTTTCTGTCATTGCACCATTCCCAGACATTTCCACTCATGTCATATATGCCTAATTCATTGGCTGCTTTCGTACCAACTGAACGGGTTTTCCATCCACTGTTAATTTTGTACCAACCAACTTCTTCTAAATAGTTGCTCCCAGCAAACCTGAATCTTTTACTGTTTTGACCACCACGTGCAGCATACTCCCATTCAGCTTCTGAAGGTAATCTATACTGACGCCCAGTTTGAACGTTTAACCTATTTAGAAATACTTGAATATCGTCCCAACTAACCTGTTCAACCGGGCAATCATCGCACCCATTAAATCCAGAAGGATTATTTTGCATTATTTCGAACCAAAGCCTTTGGGTAACTTCATATTTACCAATATAAAAATCCCTTACTTCGACTTCGTGAATTTTCTTTTCATCTGAATCACAATCAGAGCCTTGCTCTTCAGTACAGCCCATTTTAAAGGTTCCTCCTTTAATTAGTATTAAATTATCATTAATGTCTTTGGGTTTAAGGCCCGTACTTGCTAACTTCGTTTCCGATATTTTAACATCATAAAATGGGTCAGCGATCTTTTCACCCACAAATGTAAAGTCAAGTGACTCAATCAACATTTGACTAGCATAACCACCACCCGGATTATATATATTAAAGGATTCTTGTAGGAAGAATATATTACCATCGCAACCTAAATAATCTAATTTAAAGGTTAAATATGTAGGCCGATTGCGCCAATTTCCAGTTATCCGGCCCTTAAATTTAAAGGGCTTTGAATTAGGTACACAACCATTTGACGGTTGATAAATATTGAGATCAACCTGTATTGTTCCATCATCGTATATTTTCTTCCAATCTCCCCACCCAGACTGAGCAATAGAATTTGAAAAGAAAAAATGAACAAGGAAATAACAAATACCAGTTTTACAAAGCCAATTCATATTAGTTAAAAGTTAACTCTTCTTAAAAAAGGAAAAGGCAATCAAAATTTATTTGATATCCAAGAAAAATGTAAGGCCAATTAATAGAAACAAATATTTTCATGTATTTTTTTCCAAAAAAATGGCATTAGAAATATACATCAAGACACTTTCAAAAACTTGAACCATTGCATTTTTTTATAATAAAATGTTTCTTTGGAAAAATAATGTTAAGGCCTTGTATTCATTTTACAACACCTATCTTAACTTAAACATCCAATAGGATCTTTAAAATTTAAAGATCCTATTGGGAATTGCTTAAAAACTTGGATTTCAAAGTAGAACAATCTATTGATCACAAACGATCTTGATTCCACCGCTTAGACCAACTTCGGAGTAAATGGTTTTCTTTTGAACTTTTACTCCATCATCAATTTCAATAGTTAATGTATTAGGAGGAATGGTACCTACATTCCATGCTTTTGTCACAAAATAATTATATTCACCAGGATTCAACGAGCATTTAATTAACAAATGCTCTGAAGGATTGATCTTCTTGTTTTTTAACTCATATTTATCTCGAACCCAAACACCGTTTACATTAATTGAAACAATATCTCCATCTTCCTTTTCATTATCATAAGGATAAATTTTCACCTCACTATTTTTTACATGAACTACTTCCTGGTATTTTACAGGAATATTACCAATTTTTACGGGTAAACCTCTAAATGAATCAAGAACTGGAGGTACCGGCACCTGATTAATTTGAGGATCTGGTATTGGGTCAGTATTAGGGTCGATTTTACCAGGGTTACTTGCTGGAGCGGTAGGGTCAGGAACGGTATTTGTAGTGCTATTATTATTATTAGGGGAAGTGTTGGAATTAGTTGGCGATGAACCATTATTGGTTGGATCAGGAATTTTGTTGCTTTTTTTGGGTGGTTTGTTGGTTACTATTGGAGTAATGCATCTATCTGATGAACTTTTTCCGGAATTATCTTGGTATATCTGGAGCAACTCGGTTCCATCAAGTGCTCTATCGTATAATAATAAATCATCCATAGTACCAAAATAATATTCAAGACCTCCTGGAAGGTCTCTCCCTATTTCTAAAGGCATGTCATTGGGTTCAAGTCTTCCAAAATAGTCAAACTCAAACACAAATTTTCCATTTAAAAAAACACGTACCTTGCTCCCATCAAACGTACATGCATAAAAATACCATACTTCATAGGATAGTTGAGGAATAAAATTTTCTGTAAATTCGGTATTAATAGAAAATGTTTGGGCTGTGGCCTGCATGCGGTATTGAGGACTTTGTGCAGTTTCGTCAGACTGATCAGACTTACAACAAATCGTAATCCATTGTTTGAAAAAATCACACCCTTGTGCAAGTTTGAACCAAACAACGGCTGAATATGCACCTCTTGGTCGTTTTAAAGAATTGCTACTCGGGACACTTACATATCCCGTGCCGTCGAAGTACAATGCACTACAACCTACCCCAAACCGATCAGCAGTATAAGACACACCTCCAGCTATGGAACCATGATTACTGTATTTGCTTTGATCAAATATGGTACTTTTATCTTTGGTCAAATCTTGGTTGAAGTCGTAGTGTGCTATCAACCCATTTGTCGGAATTTGGCTAATTAATACTTGGCACCAAACCCCAAAAAAGCAACAAAATAATAATGAGACTTTCAACATAATATCAAATTTATTTATAAACAGCAATCATTGGCCCGAAATTACCACCAGTATCAAACCTTGATAATAGAGGAAGATAAGTTCGTGAAATAGCGCCGTCCAAATATAAAGCCGTTTTACAATTAAAACGCTCTTTGAAGAGTGAAGCAAAATCATAAAAATTTACAGGTTCATTGGATATCACAAACACCACATGGTGATCATCTATAATACCAACACCATTACGAATGTTTTTATTATCCGAACCTTCGGTAAAATTTTTATTGATGACATTGTTAATACACAATATCGGTCCAGATTGAGTTGCAATTTTAATTTTTTTAATCTCCGATTCCTTTTGTACCAAATATTGTTCCGTAGTTAAAATTTTTCCAATACCAGAAGTATCTATTAAGAACACCCCATTGGGTTGCATGTAAAAATTACCATACCCATTCTTTTTCTTGTCAAGATCAACCATTTTAACACCATTCTGAATATATAATCCTTGGGGAGAATTATCTGGTGTATACATGCCAGCATTGGATGCAAATACCAGAACCTCTTTATTGCCAGTAATCTCATCCTTCAGATTTGCAAGGCTATGAAGTATCTTTTTATCTTTTTCACTTTTCCAAAATAATTGAATCTTTGATGCTTTTGTATCCACAATGTAACAATCAAAAAACTGTTCCCGGTATGTTACTCTTGTTGCCTTATTCCCATTAATTTCATAAAATTCACTTAATGCCGTTTGAATTTTAAGTAAATTCTCCCCCAATTCATTTTGCCTAGTCCGAAAGTCAAAAACCAAAGTATTCAGACTATCATTTTCCCGCTTTAAAGAATCAATAGCAAGTACAAGGTTTGATGGCATTTTTGCTAAGATCTTTGAAATTGAATCTTTTTCATTTTTACATCTTGTTTCATTTAATTTGTAAAGTTTAAGAGAACTAATACTATCATCTCGCAATTTTTGTATCGTATTTTCTGCTTCAGTTAATTGAGATATTGAAGCACATGAAAAATCAAATACCAAAACAAGCAGCAAGAATGCAAATGAAAAAAGAATGATCGTTCTCATTGGAAATAATAGGATAAAAGGTTAACTGCTGTGCTTAAAGGTTGTGTTCCTCTAATTGATGGATTTATAGAGCAATCACTCTGGTGCAATTCAAATACATCTTGAGCACCAGTATCCAGGTTAATCATAAATGTAACCTCCATATCTTTTCCATTATTTAAAAAATCAAGCGTCTTTTTTGAGCCATCATATAAACTTGAATGTTGTGGACAATGTACGATAACATGCACAATTTTACCTTCTTCATCTTTTCCAACTGCCAAAAAACGTCTTTCTCGAGAATTTCCAGAAGAGTTGGTAGCCGAGATTGTCAAATTATTTTTATATGCTAAAAGATGCGTTTGAAAAACAGTTGCTTCTTGGCTTTTGGCCCAATCCATAAAATCACTTAAATCAATTGCAGATTTTCGTAAATTAAATTTTCGAGTTGGGTCAACTCCACCACCACTTACAGACAAATCACCGTCCTTCAAATTAGAAACAACAATACCACCTGTGGCAAAAACAATGACTAAGGCATCCATCCGATCATTTATCAAAGTTTGATTTACCGGTATCCCATTGTCAATTGTTAAACCAACTGGCGTTTGACTGCCATCCATATAGGTACCACTGGAAACCAAAATTATATTTCCTACTTTCTGGCTCCAATCCTTATATCGATTATATACGTTATTCCCGTTAAAATCTTTTGCAGCAAAATATTTAGCCCTTACCCTGTTACCATCGCGACGCATCAATACAACCGAATATGATTCGTTTTTATAAGTTACACTTGAAATTTCAACATAGTTTGGATCATAACATTGAACCGGCTTTGGTGATTTTGCAATTGGCGTAAGCGATGAAAATGTAAAAAACATTAAAACGCTTAAAAAAATGACAATAAGTTTCATTTGTTTGATGATTTGAAGATTTTAAAAATGCAATAATATCCAAACAGGGTTACAACAATGAAAATCCCTGCAATAATTTTAAAGAAGGTGCCAGTCCCATGCCAAAAACGGTTAAAAAGGTAACCCCATTTTTGTTCGGTAAAGTATGTTACAACTTTTTCTGATTCGGTATTTCCAATTGAAGGAGCAAACCTTTGAGATTGGCATAATCCAACTAAAAATCTATATTTAAAATCGTATTTTATACCTGTGTTATTTTCATAAAAATTACTCAGTTTATTTGAAATAAAGTTCATCCAGTACCGGTACGTAATTTTAAATATTTTTGAATTATCATTATCTATATCTTTCCAATTATTAAACTTCAATGCCCACATTGTAATTCCGATCAAAGAATCCAGGTTATTGGCATTTATGGATGGCATTATTTTATATTCTAACTTTGATGTCAGTACTTGCACCATAAGTTCCTGAATCAAAGGTTTTGAATTTGGGAAAACACGTTCTAACTCAAAAACACTTTTTTGTATTGATTCAAAATTACAAATACATACTGAATCCAGAAACAACTGATATGGAAAAGAATCTAACAAATTTGATTCCTGAATTTTGGATACCTTTAAACTTAAGTCGAATGTCGAATTGCAATTAATATCTTGCAAAGGCAAAATTTCAGTTTTATATTGAGTGCCAATAACCTTCATGCCACTCCATATTATAAATAATATAGCAGATGCACCAATTATTGCACTTATAATGCTAATAATATTTTTGTATTTTGGGCTGATGCTCATTTTAATAAAAGAAGTTTTGGTTTATAATTAAAGAAAGATTAAAAAATGCTCTACTAAAGTCTGGATCCGAATAATTAAAGTCAGACTGTTTTATGTTAAACCAAAAATCAAATTGCAATTTAAATCGACTTTGTTTCCACCATGAAAGTCCTCCTCCGACATTCCATTGATTAAAATTTCGATATTCATCAAATTCATATTTCAATATTGGTTGATCGACACCTCGCCAAAGAGAATAATACAAATCAAAATTATCACCCCTGGTTCCGGATTTTTTCCTAGCATATCGACCGAATCGTAAACCGGAAGATAAAACTTCACTCTTTATAGTATTTTGATATTCATATTCGTTTTTATTTGCAAATGAGCCTTCAGGTTTTAGACTATATTGATTCGGTTGAATAATTTTATTTATCTTAAAAAGAAACTTCATGTTTTTAAAACCTAAAGCCATTTCGGTTCCAAGGTTAATTTTGGTATAAAAATAACTTTCTCTCCCAGAAGTTGCTCCGGTACGTTTAAATCCGGTAAAAATACTAGAAGCCGTACCAACAGTAAAGCCTCCAATTATTCCTAGACTAAAAAACTCTTTCATTATTGGGTAAAATACTAGTTCACCTTTCAAGCCAAGGGCGCTAATACTGATTGAGTCAAATCCGACACCTGCGGGATCTCCTGAACCATTGTAATAATTTACACGTGAAATATCTGAGAATTCGGTGTATTCAAGCCCTAATCCATATCCAATATGTAGAAATTTTTTATTCCCATCAAATGCATTATATGTCTTATCGAATTTGTGTACTTTAATTGGATTTATCTCTATTTCGGAACAATCTGTTACATTACAAGTACCCTCTGCACGTACAAAATACATTGATTTATTCCTAGGCTTTATTGTAATGGAAGAGCCTTTCCCTAAATAAGCTCCGTTTTTGCAATTATCTTTATACCAAACCCAATTTGCATTATCACCAAGTATACCTCCGCTGGTAGAAAGTACTAATTTTTTCCCTTTAAATGCGGTACCACTGGTGATGATTGAACCTGATTTGAATGATTTTTTTATCGTAGTAATTGAAGTACTAATACAAACCGTCTCATTACAAAATCCCTTTGCCTTTACAAAATAGGTTCCACTACTAGCCTGACGTTGAATACTATTTCCGGTTCCTATTTCATAGCCCGTACAACTTCCTGAATACCAATACCAATCAGCATCTTTTGCGAGTCGTCCACCTTTCACTGACAATTCAATAGGTGCACCATCACAGATGTTAGACTTATTAATATTCAGTTTAATCTCCATGGGGTCGGAAGACTGATCGATTACATCAACAGTAATGCTGGAGCAATTTGTCACATTGTAAGGCCCTTCTGCTCTTACATAATAGGTACTCAATTGACTAGGATTGATAGAAATAGAATTACCAATGCCAATTTGTTTTCCTCCACAATTATTAGCATACCAAATCCATTGTGCTCCCTGCCCTAAACTACCTCCTGTGACAGAAAGACTGGTTTTAGTCCCTGCACAAATTTTATTACTACCTGTTATACCCGATGGATCGGAACTACGTTTATCTACATTCATATGAATACTAACACAGGAGGTTGTATTATTTGAACCTTCCGCTCGGACAAAATATGTTATTGAATCTGTAGGGGAAACAACAATAGAAGAACCGGTTCCAACTCTTTTCAAATTGCATCCACCTTGGTACCAAACCCAGTCAGCACCAATACCAAGTGCCCCGCCACGAACTTTGAGTGTGGTACTTTCGCCATAATAAATATACTGTTTTCCATCAATAGCGGTAGGATTTTTCGATAAAGGAAGCGCCTTTAATCCACTCCCATTTTTTTTGATCGACCCAATTTCTACGTCATAAAAAGTCTTGTAAATTGAATCGCATGATAATATTCGATAATCAATTGATTCATCCATCAGATCGCTAACTGTGCCACTTTTAACGGGCGCACCTATATCAAATGCATTTTGAATATAATACAAGTTACCATTGCAGTCTATATTGTCTGTTTTAAAGTTGACAAACATTGGCGTCGAATAATATGTGCCCGTTACTCGTCCACGATATTTAAACGGTTTTCCGTTTGGATCACAGCCATTAAAGGAATAGTAATATTGCAACTCCACTTTAATTTGCTTGTCTTGGTATATGGTTTCCCATTGTTGCCACTTCCCTTGGGATTGAGATAAGCAAACTGACAACTTTCCTAAGGAGAAACAAAGTAGAGATCCCCAAAAAAAAATGGTTTTAGTTCTTAATTTTAATTTCATACTCACAACAAATATTTTTAATTTGATTTATAATATCAAAATCGTTACTTTTTATAAATTGCTATTATTCCAGCAAATTCACCAGATTTTTCTGTTTTCCCAATTGAAGGTGTGTACATTTTAGAAATTGCACCATCAAGATAAAGAGCATTTGAACAATCAAACCCCATCAAAAAAAACATCGCAAATTCATAAAAAGTTACTGGTTGTTCGGAAATTACAAACAATATTTTCCCATTTGGTAAAACCCCTACACCATTTCTTATATATGAATTTTTTGATTTCCTATCAAATTTTGGATGCAACTTTCCGTCAACTACTAGCATAGGACCAGACTGGGTTGCAAAATTTATACTATTTTTAAATTCACTGTCAGAATATCTAATTTCAAATTGATTCGTTGTCATGGCCTCCGCACTACCTTTTTTATAGCAAACAAATACACCTGCTGGATCAAGATAGAAATTGCCATCCTTTTCCTTTCTTGAATTATATTCACTGTAAGGTTTTTGGCCTTTTCTTATAAAAAGCCCTAAGGGTTTAAGATCAGCATCAAAAATACCTGCATTTAATAACATTTCTGGGGTCTTATTTAATTCGGTTTTTAGATATTTTATTGCCCTATCATATGTCCTAATTAATTGCCATTCTTTATTTTCTAATTTCCCCTTCCATAAAAAATCCATAGTGTATACTCTTGACATTGGATCAAATATAACACATGAGTATTTTTTATTTTTGGGGCCATAACTTTTAGTAAAGGATTCAAAATCTTTTTTATCATCATACCCCCCTAATTTCATATATGAATAATTATCGACATCATCTTCGATATTATTACTATTTTTTTCCTCATTATATATTACTTCATCATTGTTTGTATTAGATTGATTAATACTACTATTATTATTCGAAGACTTATTTTGGTTTTTTATTTCTATTTTGTCAATAAATAACTTTAACAATTGATTATAAAGCAGTTCTGATTCTTTTCTTATTTCCTTCTGTGTTTCTGCATCAATTGGAGTAAGTTCTTCACATGACTTTTTTATCCATAAATCTTGCGAAGGTCGTTTTAAATTAGTATTTGAATTATCCCAAATACTAATAAAATCTGAACCTTTTAATTCTTTAATGATCTGTTCTAAGGCATCAATTCTTGCTTCATAAGCTAATAACAAACATCCCGTGATCTTATTTGGAGGTAACTCCCTATTTTTTCCATCCTGGGCACAAGATGGAGTAATAAATACGAAATTTAATGTTATCAGAACCAATGACAGCCTTGAGAATTTAAATAATACATTCATCGATTTAGGATGTTTAAAAAATTAAAAATTTTTTTTCGAAATGAAATTATTGCTATAAAAATAGCTAAAAAAATCATAACATACAAAAGAATACTTTTGTATGTTGTCGTTAACTTATGATAAACATACCTAAAATCCCCTTTCCATAAATACCTTAACGTTTTTCCAAAATTATCCACTTTATATTTTATATTAACCTTATCGTCTATTAATCGTTTTAAAATATATTCGATATCTGGATTGTAAACATCAACAATGCCCGCATTTATACTTGTTTGCAGAGTATCCGAAACTTTGGTTAGCATAGCATCCCCCATCGCAGAAAACAAGATTTCCTGTTCCGAAGTACAAAAGTACTTTGCATATATTAACATTTCTGCCTTTATCACATACTGCTTTAGTTCTTCAATGTTATTAAGATCAAATACAACCGTTTTTAACTGCGCATTAAAGTCATTAAATAAAACTTCATCCGCATTCATTTTCGCCAATTCTAACCCATGTCTTAATTCCAAAACATGTTGTAGCGGTTGGTTTTTATAGAAATCCCATTTAAACCTAACTGAATCTTGAATCAGGTTTCTACTAAGATTAATCTCTTTAGCAGTTACTTTCTGCGCAAGAATTAAACAAGGAAAGAAAAATATAAATAGTATTAAAAACGCAGGGTATATTCGTGCGAAACTCATGCTCTTTTAGACATTTGATTAAGTTAATTGAATGTAATTATTGGTAATAATATGCTAACATATTGGTCATTGATCTACGATCGCTATTCTTAGTCCCCTGTATTGAATTATTTGAACAATCGTACAACTCAGTTGAAGTACTTAGGATATCGAGACCACCAGTATCAAGATTTACAGCTGCAATGACATCATAGCCATTACTACTTAACATTTGCAAGGA
This sequence comes from uncultured Bacteroidota bacterium, assembly GCA_903854205.1. Taxonomy (GTDB): domain Bacteria; phylum Bacteroidota; class Bacteroidia; order Chitinophagales; family Saprospiraceae; genus Saprospira. Next base: position 13,780 of record CAINVS010000134.1, read on the forward strand.
GCTATTAGCCATATCGTATAGGCTAAATTGTTGATCTCTACTATAAATAATAAAATGAACAACACTACCAGAACGATCCTTCGTAAGCACCAATAACTTACGTTCAGATGCACTACCCCCATATGATCGAGTAAACTTCAACTGGTTTTTATATATGAGCAGATGGGTTTGAAAGACTGTTGCTTTTTCATCTGCACACCAGCGCATGAATTCTGCTTTTTGGAGCGGATCATTTACATTAATGGTTTTTTCCTGTTTAGTACCACTATAAATGATTTTTAAATCTCCATCTTTGATGTTTGTAACCCGAACCCCGCCAACATCTTCAACAATGATTAGGCCATCCATGGTATTGTCAAGATTTCGGTTTACTTCATTTCCATAATCGAGCGTCAATCCAACAGGCAAATCTGTATTGTTAAATCCAGTAGCATATGCTCCACTTGATATCAAAACTACGCTTTTCCCACTTCGCCAAGAATCATATCGATCATGTACGCTGGTTCCGTTTTGTTTGAAAGCAAAATATTTTGCTTTTACATGTTGAGAACTTCTATTCAATGCAATTACATTTCCAATTTTACTCCCATTGTTGTAAAGGTCCCCAGATTGAACTTCACTACCATGTCCTGTTTTACAGAGAGACATTGTGAAACTGGCAGCAGATGGAATTGCATTTAAAATGTTATGAGACTTAAAAGAGGTAAGTGCAATAAATGCACACAAACACAGCAGATTGACTACTTTTTTCATATTGAAAGGGTTAGATTTTATGCTTAATTATTAAAGTAAGATTAATTAAATACAAATGCACTTATATGAACATAAAGGGCATGTGTTTTAACTTAGATAAATATTGTCTGTAACATCTCTTCGATGGGACAAAATTACAACCATTTCATATATCTCCAAATCTTTGTCACATTTTTGTTAAAAAAATAATATACCCCTCACTCCCCAGGCCAAAAATGCTCACAAACCTTCTTCAAATAACTCCCTTTCGGTGCAACCGACGATAAAAACAACGACGCCCGACAACCCGCTTCAAACGGACAATCCTGTATAATGGCATCCGGCTTATTGTCCATATCCAAATCACCGTACCACAGCAGGCTTACACTGGGACTTTGGTCGGGATATTCAGGTGTTACCCAGGGCGTAAGGTCTTGTCGCGCAGCCGGTTGCGGACCATAATCAACCAAGTATAAA
>CAINVS010000135.1 GCA_903854205.1 uncultured Bacteroidota bacterium
GGAGCCTTCGGGTTCGCTTCGCGGAGCCTTCGGGTTCGCTTCGCGGAGCCTTCGGGTTCGCTTCGCGGAGCCTTCGGGTTCGCTTCGCGGAGCCTTCGGGTTCAAAGCCTAAATTGCTGTGAAACTAAGCACTTACTCGTTTTTTTGGTTTTGAAATAGGGGTAACTATTTATAGAGCTCTCTCGTCTGGGACGAGATCGGTTCGCCTTGCGGTCCTTCGGTTCTTCCCCGGTTTAAAAAGGGCTGTCCAAACACTCATTTGGATAGCCCTTTTATGTTTATTTTTTGTAAAATTTATCCCCCTCCAATTTAGGGGATTGAAACGGATATAATCCCAAATCGGTCTAACAAAATATTTTAGTGTATAATTCCATAAGCCAATCAACTACTTCGGTGAAGCCGAAAAGTCTGCAATTGCAACAAAAAAGTTAACAATTCAATTCTATGACTTTATTATCGCTAGATTCTGGGAGAATTTGATATTGTATCAAATGATTTTTCATCGCGTATGATGCGCAGACCTATCTATTAATATAGCGGACTGGCGGGCAACTGCGTATCCAAAACCCAAGCCTTGCTGTTGGTATAGTATAATTTTGATCTTCCTGTTTCGGTATCCCAAACCAGAATATTATAATAATATTGGTTATTGTAAACAAAGGTGCTTTGATCCATCATGATCTTTCCGCCACTGCTTGTTGTATTATTGCCGGAAGCCTGAACGGGGCTGTATTTAACAGCAAAAATGAGCAGGGCAACAGCTGCAATAAGCATGGAAAGGGATGAGATGGATTTTATGAGGTTTGGCATGTCTGTAATGTTAATGGTTAGAAATAATTGTTGTTTGATACTAAGAATAGAAAGTTGCTCATTCCACAATCCAGCTGTTAATTCTTCGTTCAGGGCTGTCGAAATTTACCCCAATTAAAAATAGGTCCTTACCTTTTTTTGCGTAACGTTCGGCATATTTTTTCTCATGAATCTGTGCCATAGCGACTTCTGCGCTGCTGTCCATTTTAAATTCGAAGATTGCCACCAGATCTTCAGTTTCGAGGACAGTGTCTATGCGGCCTTTATTGGTAATAACTTCTGAAAAGACCATATAACCCGATAGCGTGAGGGTAACATGTACAAGTGAGTGATAATACGCTTCTGTCTTATTAAAAATTTGATAAGGTACAGTTGCAAAAACATGATTAAAAACGGAAAAAATCCTTTCCCAGTCGCGGTCCTGAAGGCCCAGTTTCAATTCCACGATCAACCCTTGACTGATTTGTGACGGATTATCCTGCATATAATCGGCCATAAGGTATGAGCTGAAGGATTCTCTTACTTCGTGGTTGGGGTATCCAAGTGTGTAAATTCTTGTTACGCCTACCATTTGTACATTCTTAATAGTGAGATAACCGGTCTGATAAAGCAGGGAAAGTGCATCAATTTTATCAAGATCAGCAGATTTGAAAAGTAAATCTGTTGCCTGAAGAAATTCAAGACTTTCAGGACTGATCTGTTCTTCTTTGACCAATTTTGTCAGGAATGTTGGAGTACCGCTGGCATACCAGAAATTTTGAAAATCCAACTTGCTGAAAAAGTTGAGAATTGAAAATGGATTGTAGAGCTTTTCGGTCATTTTTGTATCAAAAATGAAACCGTTATACCAATAACGAATCTGTTCTAAAAGTTCAGTTTTTCCTATACCAAAATCATTAGCTGCTAAGTTTATGTATTCCTGAAAGTTAAGTTCCAATTCCTGCTGATTACATCCGCAAATTAATGCAGATTCAGGTTTGGCACTGATGTCATCCAAATTATTCAAATCAGAAAAAATGGAGACTTTACCGTATTTTGAAACACCGGTAATCACCACCTTATGCAGGAATTCGTCAGATCCTTTCAGAATGCCATAAAAAGATTTTAACTCATTTACATGTTTTTCCGATATCTCCGGTTCTGTGATATAATCGGTAATAGGTTTGTCGTATTCGTCGACCAGTACAATGCATTTGTTTTCTGCAGCGCCCAATTGGTGAATCAATTCTCTGAAACAGGTTGCCGCGTCAGCACCGCTTAATTCAATTCCATAATGACGGGCATGTTCCTGAACCTGAATCATCAACCCATCTTCCAAGGTACCTTTGCGGGTATTTACTTCACTCAAGTCAATCCTTATCACAGGGTAAATCTTTTCCCAATCCCATTTATTTTCAATCCAAAGTCCTTTAAACAATTCTTTTTTGCCCAGATAAAGATATTTTAAAGTGGATAGCATCATTGATTTTCCGAAACGGCGTGGTCGGGAAAGGAAGTAATATTTTCCTTCTTTAAAAACATTGTAATAATGTTCAGTTTTATCCACATAGAGATAATCTCTTGATATCAAACTACCAAAATCCTGTATGCCAATTGGAAGGGGCCTCATTGTTATGATATTATATTTAACATTTGAAGTATAAAATAGCGCTCAAAAGTTGACGAAGAACCTGTTCAAGTTATTTCAAAAGTGCCTAAGCGTCAAATATAACTAAAAAAGGTCAAAATTTTCAGGGTATTGCCCAATTGAAAATTTTGACCTTATAAAAGTGCTATTTTTGAA
>CAINVS010000136.1 GCA_903854205.1 uncultured Bacteroidota bacterium
CTGCTCACGTTGGTGCGCGACACACGTGTGCCTTCCATGTATTTAAACTTCGATTTTCGCGGCAAAACGCCCATTACCACGGTTTTTGGCGAGAATATCCCGGCGGAAACGTCTTTTCAATTTGAATATGAAAACAAAGCGTCGAATTAAAGTGACTTGATATGGTTGGAACGGTTTTGCCAGGTTGGGTATTTGAGATAGGGGAATCATTCATGATCTTTGCTTTTTTTAATTCTTAAACTCCTTTAAAAATTAACCATTTTTCCCTAAATTTGCCTAACAAAATGTGATATGATATTACCTACAGCACAATACGAGCCTATAAAGACGACTGAGTCTATGGTTGTAGAACCTGAAGAAGCTATATCTTCTATAGAGAATCCCTTTAATTTAAAGCAAGTTGATATCTCACAGCGTATTTATTCAATTGATTTAATAATGAACAAATTAGGGAGATCTCCTGCTGAAATTGATTTAGGAATCGGATTTCAGCGGCGAAGTAACCTGTGGACAGCAGTTCAGCAAAGCAGATTGATTGAATCAATGCTGATTAGAATACCTATACCCGTTTTTTATTTTGATGCAACTGATCCAGATAAATGGTTGGTGATAGATGGCTTGCAAAGAATAAGTACATTGAAAAATTTTATATTAGATAAAAACTTAAAATTAACAGGTCTTGAGTTTTATTCAGAGTTTGAAGGGAAAGGATATGATGATCTGCCAAGTGACCTAAAAAGACGACTCGATGAAACCCAGTTAACATCGTTTTTCATTAACCCTGGAACAGATCCACAAATAAAATTTATCATTTTTCAAAGGTTAAATACTGGAGGAACACCATTAAATTCTCAAGAAATTAGGCATACCCTATACAACGGGAAGCCTGCAGATTTTATAGAAAAACTATCTAGTATATCAGAATTTGTGATTGCGACCGGTAATGTTTTGGATCCAATTAGAATGTTAGATAGAGAATTTGTAACAAGATTCGTAGCGTTCTATCTGTTAGGCCCTGAAAACTACCATAATAATATGGAACTCTACTTGAATGAAGGCATGAATAAGATTTATTCAATTTCTTCTAATAATATGTTGAAAATTGAAAACGATTTTCGGAAAGCCATGCAAGCGGCGATTGATCTTTTTGGTGAGCATGCATTTAGAAAAAGTAATCCACTTGAAGAAACTAAAAAGCCGCTTAATAAAGCGTTATTTGATGTTTGGTCATACTCCCTATCTAAATTAAATGCTAATGAATTGAATGATTTGCAAAATAAAAAGTCTTTTTTTCTTAGCGAATACACCAAAATCCTTCAATTTGATGATTTCTTCCAGAATTCAATAACAAACTCTACTGGGGATAAAATTCGTGTTAGAAATAGGTTTAGTATTGTTAACAATTTGATACAAAAAACAATTAAATTATGATTACAGAAATTGAAATACAAAACTTTAAGCCATTTAAAAATCTATCCATTTCAACAACTTCGCTGAATGTGCTGGCTGGCATGAACGGTATGGGCAAGTCATCATTAGTGCAAATGTTATTGTTACTCCGCCAATCAATAGGCACTATTGGCACTGGAAGAATACAATTAAATGGTGATCTTGTCAATATTGGAAAAGGGTCAGATGTTTTGTATCAATATAGCAATCAGAAATATCTTAAATTTTTGATCAAGAATGAAGAAGGATATGAGCGGACCTGGACTTTTGATTATTCTCCGGAGCGGGATTTTCTTTTGAGTAAAAATTTAAATGACTTAGATGATTTGAATAAGTTTTCTGTTTTTGGGGATAATTTCCAGTATCTTCATGCTGAACGAATAGGTCCACAGGAATCCTACAAAACGTCATCATATAATGTTGTCCAAAAACGGCAAATAGGCATCCATGGGGAGCATACTGTTCATTTTTTACATGTTTATGGAAATGAAAAAATTAATCCGGACCTAAAATCTCACGACAAATCACGTACAAATTTATTGATACATCAAACTGAAGCTTGGATGAGTGAGATTTCTCCAGAAACTAAGTTGAATACAACGCAGGTGCCAAACACAGACTTGATTTTAATGGATATTCAGTTTGGTACTAATAAAGACTATACAAATAGATTTCGTATGACAAATGTTGGATTTGGTATCTCTTATGTTCTTCCTGTAGTGGTAGCGTTACTCACTGCAACACCTGGTAAATTAATTATCATAGAAAATCCAGAGGCCCATTTACACCCAAGAGGGCAAGCAGAAATGGGTAAATTAATTGCTTTAGCAGCTCAATCGGGTGCCCAAATTTTTATTGAAACACATAGTGATCATATTATAAATGGAATAAGGCTCGCCGTAAAGAAGCAATTCCTTGATAATAAAAAAGTTACTTTGTTCTATTTTGAACGTGTAAATGAGATAGATGAACAATATTCTAAAGTTTCACCAATTAAAATTGATCAAAAAGGTGAGTTAAGCGATTATCCCAAAAACTTTATGGATGAATGGAATAACCAACTTTTTCAATTATTACGCCCCTGATTGAACATGAATTTAGTTTACAACGAATTGTCTAATTCTGATCTTGCACAAAATAGTTATACCGCTCGTAAGAGAATTTCAGAACTAATTCTACAATGTGGTTTATTATTTGATCAAGGATTTAAACGTTTGAGCGTGAGCGAACGCTTTTTCGAATGTTTAATTTCGGAAAATTATACCTTAAATGATTGGCTTGCAGATCCAGAGGTTGCAACAAATGAAAAAAAACTGCTGCCGGGAATAATCCAATATCCTTATATTAATGATTCTGATGATGAGGCATTGGCTTCGTATATTGAAAATAATATTTTGTTGGATGAGTCAGACCATCCAATGCACGGAATACATGGTCAAGGATTAGCAACTTCCTGGATAAAAAATGAATTATCAATTAGCCTAAATTCTCATTTAGTTTGGCAAAAGTTATTTATCGGACTGGACGTAAAACCAGATAGCGGTACAATGATCAAAGTAAGGGTGCCCAATATCCACTCTTACGCACAATTCGGTTTGTTTGAAATTCAAAGTTGGTACAACAGCTCAATTCATATTAAAATTAAGGATAGTTCAGATATTTTAAAGAAATATCCAAACAGTACATATGACCTAAGTGAACAAGCAATTGAAGACATTCTATATTGGATTAATGAAAATCGGCCTGATTATGTAGAAAAAATAGAGGCCTATCTAAAGGACATCAAGATTTCGCCCTTTCGTGGAAAAGGTAAGCCTGAGCCACTCAAGGGAAATTTAGCCGGTTGGTGGTCTCGCAGGATTACGGATGAAGATCGGTTTATCTATCGAATTGAGCATGGTATAATTCACTTACGCAGCGCGAAGGGGCATTATAAGGATTAAAAATATTTTTATTACCCTAAATTGTTGGTTTCGTAGGGGAACAGTAAACCCAAATGGCTTCGACAAAGGTTGTCTTCTTAATAGGGGATGGAAAATTCGGTAAAAATGGTCAACCCAATTTCTACACACCTACCTTCTCGAAGTTTTCCTACTTTTGCGCATTCTTTGACGATCCACCCATCTTATTATTTTGCAAAGCAGCTCCCGCGTCAACATTATCGTACCCTGCTACAATCCGCCGCCCGATTGGGAAGTA
>CAINVS010000137.1 GCA_903854205.1 uncultured Bacteroidota bacterium
AAATCCTATCTCGAAAAGGATGCAATCCTGCAGTCACTGCAAAGACTGAAGGCTGTTGCTGTGGTGGTTGTGAAGGATAGGGTGTATTGGGAGGAGGTTATTTAATTTGAAAATTTGAGGATTTGAAAATTTGGAAATTGTATCAGGTAGCAGGACTTTTTTTTAAAAGATTATCGGATTGTCAGAAGTCAGATTCGCTTCGCGGAGCTCTCCCGTCTTAGGACGAGATCCGTTCCCAGCTATTTTTTTAACAGATTTTATAGAGCTCGTTACCCTCGGTTCAGACGTCAGATATCGGATTTTCAGACTCGCGGACAAGAATAGATTTCTGAAAACAATCCGCATTTTTCAATGAAAAATAAATCTGTTTTTTGTTTGCAAAAATCTGTAAAAACCAGCTAAGGCAGTGCATGATGATGTCTTAATCTGTTTAAATTCCGGATTATCGTGGATTAAAACCCACAGCTCCTTTGGTGTACAAAAAACTGAGGCTAAACCCATCAGTTTTTGTTTTTCAATAGGCTTTAGCTTCGGGTTGAAAATGGAATAAACAGGGGCAAAAATTTATGTATTTTTCATGTCACCCCGAATGGGGTTCTGTGTCATTTTTTCGCCTAGTACCTCTAACGAGGCTACAAAAATGATAGCGCAGGTTTTTTCAAACCCTTAAAACCTGGAAAGACAAAACAGGCGACAATATTCCAATTTTTTTACTGATTGACGAATACGATCATTTTACTAATGAAATCCTCATTCGTGATTTAAGCGAATTCAAACGCTCTGTTTCTCAGGATGGATATATCCGCAAGTTTTACGAATCAATTAAAATTGCAACCCGAGAGGGCTTTGTAGACAGGTTTTTTGTAACCGGAGTATCACCCGTAACCATGGACGGACTGACAAGTGGGTTCAATATTGGAAAACATTTGACTGCCGATGAAAAATTTCACGACTTAATGGGTTTTACTGAAGCAGAAACAAAAGATCTGCTAAATCTGGTGCTTGAAGACAATACCAGGGAAGAACAAATCATGTCTGACCTGAAAAACTGGTATAACGGCTATAATTTCAATACTGATGTTGACCATACTGTATATAATTCAGATATGGTATTGTACTTTCTTGACGCCTTCAAATATAAACAACAGTACCCCAAGCAAATGCTTGATCCCAACATCATGCCTGATTATGGCAAGATTAAAAAACTGTTTCAGGTAGCCAATTTCAATGAAAATTTATCAGTTTTGGATGAAATTCTAAAAAATGGCAATTTGAGTACTGAGTTGATTTTTCAGTTTTCTTTCGATAAGCCCTTCGACCGAATAACCTTTGTTAATCTTTTGTACTACCTGGGGAATCTTACGCTGGCTGGCACAAACAAATATGGAATGCCACTTTTTGAGATTCCAAATTATGTGATCAAAGAATTATTCTGGCAATATTATGCCAATCTACTGCAAGAAAAAGCCGATTTAACCAGCGATGCCTATGAGATAAGAAAAGCAATGTTTGATACTGCAGATGGCAATATTGGCACACTGCTCATGCTGGTGCAAAAACTTCTTGAAATCCTTTCAAACCGAGATTTTCAAAAGTTTGATGAAAAATATATCAAAATGGTCATTCAGGCTTATGTATTTCAGGCAAAATACTATTATGTCCGCTCTGAAAGAGAAATAACCAATGATAGCTATCTCGACCTTGAATTACTAAAACATCCGGATAACAATGCCGAGCCGCATCAATATGCGCTTGAAATTAAATATATAAAACAGGCAGAGGAGGACAAACTGCCCCAAACAATGCAGACGGCAAAAACACAATTAAAAACTTATCTCGAAAAAGATACTGAACTTCAAAGTCTCCGAAATTTAAAAGCTGTTGCTATTGTGGTGGTGAAGGATAAGATTTATTGGGAGGAGGTTATTTAATTTGAGGATTTGAAAATTTGGAAATTGTAACAGGTAGCAGGATTTTTTTAACAGATTATCGGATTGTCAGAATTCAGATTCGCTTCGCGGAGCTCTCCCGTCTTAGGACGAGATCGGTTCCCAGCTATTTTTTTAACAGATTTTATAGAGCTCGTTACCCTCGGTTCAGACGTCAGATATCGGAATCGCTTCGCGGAGCTCGGCAGAGCCTCAGTTCTCAGCTTTTTTTGTAGACGCTTGACTGGCCTTGAAGTAAGAAGTATGAATTCCGAATTCGAATTTCTACCTTTTAATTTCTTACTAAAAAAGCTTTGCGTGAAAGTAGATGTAGTGCTGCTTTGCGTGAGATAACCTGGTTGGACAAAAGAAGAAAAATTATGAAATAAATTGTTGCGCTTCTGTGAAGCTTGAATTTCTTCCTGCACCTTTGGTGCAAGGAATGTTGCGCTTCTGTGAAGCTTAGAAGATAATAAAATGCAGGGGTTAAAAGCACCTGTACTAATGGCATTGAAAAATCGGAGGCCCCGAAAGCTTTCAAGGGCCGTCCTAATTTTTTAGCCATTTGGCTAGTGCGATTCTTTGCGGTCTTTGCGTGAATGTAGAGATAGTGCGACTAAACGACTTTGCGTCAGAAGCCTCTCTGTGTTTCTATTCTAATAATGGCTTATTAATTTGGATCAACAACTTGGTTTAAAGTAGGTGCGGAAGGGGACGGAGAAACCGTGACAGTAATTGCATTGGATGTTGAAGGCGAACCCGTTGCACAAGTAGCATTGGATGACATCACAACACGAATCACATCATTATTTACCAAACTTGTGGTGGTATAAGTAGAATTTGTTTCTCCTGAAATATTAGATCCATTTTTCTGCCACTGATAGGTTGGCGCTGCACCTCCGTTGCTTGGTATTGCTGTGAAAGTAACACTGTTACCTGAACAAATTGATGTTGCAGTTGCAGTAATAGATACGCTGGCCGCTAAGTTCGGATTAATCGTAATAGTTCCACTGATGGTATTCGTACCGCCTGTACATCCACCTGTCATCGTAACTGTGTAGTTAAATGTACCACTGGCAGTTGCTGTACCGCTGATGGTAAATACATTCGATGCCCAGTTTCCGCTTACTCCTGCTGGAAGTCCGCTTACGGTAGCTCCTGTAGCGCCGGTGGTGGCGTAAGTGATGCTCGTAATTGCAGTATTGTTACAAAGTGTTTGTGCGTTTGTACCTGCTGCTGAACTGAGTATAATGGTGTTCAATGGTGTAACTGTGATTGTACCTGTTGCATTCACTACTCCGCAACCTCCATTCAATGGAATACTATAGCTAAATGTTCCTGATACAGTTGGAGTGCCGCTGATTGTAATTGTGTTCGATGCCCATGCAGCTGTTACGCCGTCTGGTAAGCCAGTGGCTGTGCCAATTCCTGTTGCTCCAGTCGTTGTATGCGTAATTGCTGTTAAAGCAGTGCTGATACACAATGTTGGTGTTGAACTCGCTGCAGTTGCAGTGTTGTTTGGTGTAACGGTCACTGTAATCGTATTCGTTGATACAGGTGAACAGTTTCCTGATGTTACATTTCTTCTGAAATAAGTAGTACTAGTTAAAGCCCCTGAGCTATAGGTCGCCAAGGTTGCACCACTTATATCCGTCCAGCTGCTGCTACCGTTGGGTGAGCTTTGCCATTGGTAACTATATGTACCGGTACCGCCACCAGCAGCAGTTGTACTTGTAAATGCAGCAGGAGCTGTATTATTACAAATTGTTTGTGAAGCTGATACCGAACCGGCCGTAAGTGTTGGGAATACTGTCAGTACTACCGAATTAGAATTTACTGTACCGCAGGCACCAGTAACAACTACCTGATAGGTTCCATCATCGCCAATTGTTGGACTTGGAATGGAATAGGTTGAAGCAGTAGCTCCAGAAATAGGACTACCATTAAATCTCCACTGATAGGTAAAAGGTGCTGTCCCTGCTGCTGTAACAGAAAAAGAGGCTGGCTGCCCTAAACATTCCTGTCGATTTGTTGGTTGCGAACTAATAGAAGTTGCTGCATTCACAACTAATGCTACTGAATTAGAAGTTATAGCTCCGCAACTCCCAGTTATGATTACACTGTAATTACCGGCATCGGCCAATTGTGAATTATTATCGGAATAAGTTGATGAGGTTGCACCGCTTATAGGGCTACCATTAAATAACCATTGATAAGTAAGTGTTCCTGAACCGGTACCCGCAACAGCAAAGTTGGCAACACTACCCTGGCAAACAGTAAGTGCCGTTGGCTGCGTAGTGATTACTGTGGCAGCATTTACCGTCAACAATGCATTGGATGAGGTTAGCGCACCGCAACCGGCAGTAACTAATACCGAGTAATTTGCCGCATCTGAAGCTGATATATTATTGATGGTATAGCTTGCTGAAGTAGCACCTGAAATAGCAGTTCCATTTTTACGCCATTGATAGCTAATTGTTCCCGAACCTATTGCAGTAACTGAAAAAGTAACATTTGATCCAGCACATAATGTCTGTGTCAATGGTTGTGTTGAAATGACAGTAGCTGGACTAATACTCAGCGTCACCGTGTTTGATGTAGCCGTACCGCAGCTACCTGTAACGAGTACCGAATAGTTATCTGCATCACCAGATGTGATACCAGAAAGGGTGAGCGTGGCAGTCTGTGCCGATGCATTTCCGGTTATATTCACGCCGTTTTTACGCCACTGATAGGTAAGTGTTCCAGTTCCTGCAGCTACTACTGTAAAGCTTTGACTGGTTCCCAAACAGGCCGATGCTGATACAGGTTGTGTCGTGATAGATGTAGCAGCTGTGACTGTAAAGCTTATATTATTACTTGTAGCCGGATTAAAAGTAAGACATCCACCTGGAAGACTTGATGTCATTACAAGAGAAATCTGATCGCTATTTGCC
>CAINVS010000138.1 GCA_903854205.1 uncultured Bacteroidota bacterium
AGACAATTTAGAGTCAAAACCTAAGAAACCGCCCTGTACCGAACGGTGAGAGGACGGCTGACGAGTTAATCGTCAGCCTCCTACTCGATTGTCTCTACGATCGACCTGACGATAAGTGTTGCAGCCTACCTTTCTCTGACTATCTTAATAAATTGTTCTTTCAGGGTTAAATTGTTGCGCTTCTCCGAAGCTTGTATCATTACGCTGCTTTGCAGCTAAGGATATTGCGCTTCTCCGAAGCTAAAGTCCCTAAGTTTTAAAAGCCTCAGACAATCGCAACAGGTGTAATGCAATATATTTAAATATTTTTCAGAAAAACACCATCTATATAAATTTTTTGTTGGTTAAAAGCCTCAGAGAGGCGCAACAGGTGTAATGCAATATATTTAAATATTTTTCAGAAAAACACCATCTATATAAATTTTTTGTTGGTTAAAAGCCTCAGAGAGGCGCAACATTCTTAGCACCAAAGGTGCGAAGAGATTTAAGCTTCGGAGAAGCGCAACATTCACAATGCAATATAAATATTTGTCATTTATTATACCTCACAAAAAAAACGCCTGACCTTAGCCAAGCGTTACAAAAATATTGATAATCTTTTTTGATGTCTATTTGAAAAAACTGCGGATACTCTCACAAATATAAGTCAGCTGCTCTTCCTCCATTTCGGAATGCATCGGCAATGAAATAACCGACTTACAAAGCATTTCAGTAACCGGCAATTCTACAGTTGCTCTGCTGGAACAGTCTTTGAAGGCATCCTGTTCATAGAGCGGCAGCGGATAATAAATCATGCTTGGAATGCCTTTATTTTTCAGATATTCCTGCAATTCATTGCGCTTATCGGCAGGCACCTGCAGAGTGTACTGATGAAATACATGTGTAGAATTGTGCTGACGGACAGGTACTTTCAGTCCGGCAATTCCCGACAAAGCCTTGTCATAATAAGCAGCTGCTTCCTGACGGGCTTTTGAAAATTCATCCAGATGACGGAGTTTTACCTCCAAAAGTGCAGCCTGAACGGAGTCGAGGCGGGAATTGACACCCACCGTATCGTGATAATAACGGCGTTTTTGTCCGTGATTGGCAATCATACGCAGGTCAGCACCCATCTGTTCCTCATTGCAGTACATCGCACCGCCATCGCCATAGGCGCCCAGATTTTTGGAAGGATAAAAGGAGGTGCAGCCTACATTTCCCATTGCCCCTGTTTTAACAACACTGCCGTCAGAGAAGGTATAATCGGCACCTATAGCCTGCGCATTGTCTTCAATGATAAATAGGTTATATTTTTTTGCCAGCGCAATAATCGGTTCCATATCGCAGCTCTGACCGAAAAGGTGCACAGGAACTATAGCCTTGGTTTTGGGCGTAATTGCCGCTTCAATATGTTTGTCAGTGATATTAAAAGTATCGGGATCAACATCGGTCATCACTACTTTCAGTCCCAATAGGGCAGCCACTTCAGCAGTTGCTACATAGGTGAAGGCAGGTACAATCACTTCATCGCCGGGTTTCAAGCCCAAGGCCATAAGGGCAATTTGCAGCGCATCGGTGCCATTGGCACAGGGAATAACATGTTTTACATTTAGGTAGGCTTCCATTTTTTCCTGAAAGAGCTTCACTGCAGGGCCATTGATATAGGTTGACGTTTCCAATACCTCCTGAATAGCGGCATCAATATCATTTTTATAGTGGTGGTACTGTGCTTGCAAATCCACCATTTGTATTGGTTTCATGTATTTTTTAGATTATCAGATTATCAGAAGACAGATTGTAAGAATTTTATTGTAGAGGGTAAGTGAGTACTTAGTAGAGGGTATTTTTTGGAAATCATTTTTGGATCAGGTATTTAAATAGACTTTGCGATGCGAAAGAAGACTTTAGTCTTCTGAAAGCCGGCACCTCTATGAGACGCATGCTTCAGCTTGCGCTTTAAAGATTGAAATTTAACTTTAGTCTTCTGAAAGCCGGCACCTCCGGAAGACGCTTAGGTTTTGTCAGAAGACTAATATCAGAATTTTCATGCTCGGTTGTATTTCTGAAAAATCTGACTGCTTATAATCTATTTACCAGCTCTAAATCTTCAGTTTTTAATTTAATACAATAATTTCGTTTTTGTTTTTCTTCCCGAGACTGATCGCTGTATGGGGCGGCGGTAAAATTGACTTCGGCAGCGGTATCTAAAAAAATCATCGTAGTTTTTTTCAATAGCTCTGTCCAAAAAATTACCTTTTTGTACTGCATTTACTGAAATACTCCGGGAATAAAGTCCGAACAAAAAGTTGGGTTGATTTTGCTCAAATATAAGTGCTTATTGGCTACAATCAAAAGAAAATAGTGCATTTTGAAGTAAATCTTAAAGGTATATGCAATTTTTCAGTAACTTAACGTCCGATTTATTAAATAGTATCGTTATTTAATTATTGCCAATCCTTAATATAAAATAAATAAAATGGAAAAAGTCACTATTCTGTGGGCTGATGATGAAATTGCCATGCTGAAGCCACAAATCATATTTTTGGAAAACAAAGGATATATAGTTATCACGGTCAGTAATGGTCATGATGCTATAGAAGAAATAGAGAATAATCCGGGCAAAATAGATGTCGTCTTTTTGGACGAAAGTATGCCTGGGATTACCGGTCTTGAAACGCTGGATAAAATTAAACAGATTGCCCCTCTGATTCCGGTGGTTATGATTACCAAAAATGAAGAAGAAGGTGTGATGGAACAGGCAATCGGCTCCAAAATCAGTGACTATCTTATCAAACCTGTCAATCCATTACAGGTTCTCAGCACTTTACGCAGGTTGGTAGATGGTGATCGACTGGTACAGGAGGAGACCGGTGTGAAATATCAACAGGAGTTTCGACATATTCTGAACGAAATCAACAACAGTATGAACGCTCAGGAATGGGCAACTATTTATAAAAAAATAATACATTGGGAATTACAGTTGGATGAATCCAAAATTACCAATATGCAGGATATTCTGGCTACTCAGAAAGAGACAGCCAATTCAGAGTTTTCAAAATTTATTTCGAAAAACTATACCGAGTGGCTGAACAATAAAAATAATCCGCCGGTTATGTCACACGATTTGTTGCGTTCTATGGTTTTTCCTGATGTCAAAGAAGATAGGCTTACAGTATTTGTCCTGCTCGACAATCTGCGTTTCGATCAGTGGAAAATGATCGAACCAATTGTTTCGCGTTATTATAAAGTAGAAGAGGAGGAATATTTTTACTCAATTTTGCCTACAACTACACAATATAGCCGAAATGCTATTTTTGCCGGAATGATGCCTGCTGACATTGAGCAGAATTATCCCGATTTGTGGTTCAATGACAATGAAAAGGGTGGGAAAAATCTATATGAAAAAGACTTTTTAGGCGATCAGATCAAAAGGGTTTTCCGCAAACCTATAAAGTACGATTACATAAAAGTGACAAGCACCGACAATGGTAAAGCTATGGTGGATAATATTCTCAATTATTCGCATAACAACCTGCTCTGTATTGTCTATAATTTTATTGACATGCTTTCTCATGCACGTACCGAGATGGAAATTCTCAAAGAACTAGCCGGCGATGAAAAAGCCTACCGCTCTCTGACAGTTTCCTGGTTCGAGCACTCCCCTATCTGGGAGGCATTGAAAATTTTGTCAGAACAGCCGGATATTCAACTATTCATAAGCACTGATCATGGAAGTATAAGGGTTCACGAACCGTCGAAAGTGGTGGGAGACCGAGAAACCACAGCTAATCTTCGCTACAAAGTGGGCAGAAATTTGAATTATGAAAAAAGAGATGTTTTTGAATTGCGTAAACCTGAAGATGGAAAATTGCCCCGTCCAAATGTAAGTTCTACCTTCATCTTTGCAAAAGGCGACAGATTCTTCCTTTATCCCAATAACTACAATCACTTCAACAATTATTATAAAAATACTTTTCAACATGGTGGTATTTCTTTGGAAGAAATGATTATTCCGATTATTAAATTGAGAAGTAAGGGAAGATAGTTTTTTTTTATGTGGTGATCTTGTCACAAGTGACCAGACAAGTTGTGTTGATCTCGTCTTAGGCCGAGTTAACTTGTGATGATGTGATGTGGGTCTAATCTTAGGCTGATATCGATGAAATTGCAAGCGCTTCCAACTGAGTCCAATGTTTTAGCTTTGGGCATTAAATAAAATAACTTGTTTCGACAATATTATAACAGGCAGTACTGAAATTTTCAGTGCTGCTTTTTTTATATCTGTTTCCAACTTAAGCTGCCATTTTCCATTTGCATTTTTGCATCGAATTGTTTATATTTGAATTTCATGTCAATAAAATCAAATCAGAAATATGTTTTTAAGAAGCTACAGCGAAATTGTTGATTGCGTCGAACCTTTGGCTGTAAAAGCGATAAGATTTGACGGATGGGATTTAACAAATCTGGTGAAAAAAATTAGCACTTTTGTTAATTTAGAACTTTTTGAACTCAATTGGGGAGGCAATTCTTTTGCTATACCTGTCGATATTTTTAAGCTCCCAAAACTCAAACACCTTAGTTTTACAAAGATTCGTTTGAGCAAAATACCGGAAACCATTGTTTACGCCGAAAATTTGGAAACTTTGGACCTGTCCTATAATTTAATCAGCAAAATACCGGCTTATCTGACTCAATTGAAACAGCTGAAAGTACTCAATCTTTCTAAAAATCCGATTGAAGAAATTGAAGAAGAATGTTCATCAATGAATAGCTTGAAAAGCTTAAACATCAGTACTGCAAAATTTGAAAAAATTCCGGCAACACTGCTCAAAATCCTTCCTCAAATTTCAGAAATTTGGTTGCCAAAAAAAATTGCTGCCGAACTCAAGAAAAATTATAAAGCAGCTTATTGGAAACTGCCTTTTATTTCACTGAACAGCAGTACAGAGAGTAAACTTTTAAAAAAAATCCTTCAGATTTTCCGATCAGAAGGAATCGACTTTCCGTCAAGGGCCTTCATTTTGAACCTGTCGGCAAACAATAAGGAAAAAATCAGAGAACAGGCCAATAAGGAATTTCTGTTGACTGCGCTAAAACTGAAAAGTATGGAGGCTATCAGACTCAGAGCGCTCGATTATATTGGTGAAATTTTCAGTGAGGAAGGAAAGACTGCCCTGCAGAACAACGCCAAACTTGCAGTTTTGGGAAAACTGGGGATCAACAAAAATGAGCTGAGGCTGAAAATGAAAAATCACAACATAAAATATACCTCCAAAATAGACAAAAGTACTACACATATTTTGCTGGGACAATCGCCCGGAGCTGAGGCTGAAGCTGCTTTCGAACCCGGAAAATATATTCTGAACGAAAAGAATATCATAGATTTTTGGGAAATTTCCGAAAACCCCTACATTCTTGAACTTGCTTCAGTGACAACGGATCAGTTGGACAATCTGTCAAATATGATGCTGAGCGGGCAGGATGACAGTATCATGGTAGCCTTGTCGATGTTCAAACAGGGCGGATTTCCCAAAGCACTTATTACCGAATTATTCATTATTTTTAAAACCATAAATGATCCACTTGTTTTACGGGAGGCAGAAAGGCTTTTGCGTCAGTACGGTTCAACAGAGCTCATTGGCAAATTAAAAACTGAGCAATATCTGTTTCATTATAAACATAATGAAAGCAACACCATGAGATCTATCCGAAACCTGTCGAATAAAACAGAATTGGACGGTGTAAAAATTGCCCGTTATCTGCATCGAAAATATTCAACGGCTGCCGGGTATTTGGCAAAATATCTAAGCGATAAAGAGGCTGTTCCATTTTTTGAACAGCTTATTGATGCAAATGGAAAACTTAATCTTTCCGGATTAGCTTTACAGGCTGTCCCTTCCTCCATTTTTCTATTAGGAAACAAAGTAAAAATACTGATTTTGAGCAGTAACGGACTGAAGTCAGTATCTGAACAGATTAAAAATCTCAAGGAACTGAAATTGCTTGACCTGAATCGGAATTCCGCTTTAAAAGCCAATGTATCAAATAGGACTAAACTTAACGAATGGTTACCTGAATGTAAAATACTGTTCTAAATCTTCGCTTTAAAAACTGTTAAATTTCTCCAGATTTTAATTGTTTCCAAAATCATCAGCATGATTGTTGAAGCTGCGAAAGCAATTATGAAATGAGCATATCCCGGAAATTCCAAACTGAATATCTGCTGCAGAAATGGCAAAGAAATTATTAGAAACAGCATGGCAAATGCACTTAAAAGAATAAAGAGAATTGTCAGATTTCTTTCCAAAAGCACTGAGATAAAACTTCTGGTTTTGGAAAGGTTTGTAAGAATCAGAAAAATATTGCCAATAATTAATGAAGAAAAGGCGATAGCCCTTACTTCCCCTTCACTGTGGCCTTCAAATTTTATATAAAGAAACACGGCAATAACGCTGGCCAACAGCAATAATCCCTGACTCATCCCGGCCAGGATTTTTGCCCCGCCAAAGAACTGTTCGTTCTGATTTCTGGGCTTTCGATTCATGATACCCTTTTCTTCCTGCTCTGTCTCAAAAACAACCGAACAAACCGGGTCAATGATCAGTTCCATAAAAACAATATGCAGCGGCATCAGAAAAATTGGAATTGTTGGATTAAATGCAGGGATGAGCGCAAGTCCTATAATTGGAATATGTATGGCAATAATATAGGCCATTGCTTTTTGCAGGTTGTCGAAAATACGACGCCCGCTTCTGATTGCAGAGACTATGGAAGCAAAATTGTCATCCAAAAGTACCAAAGAAGCAGCTTCCCTGGCCACATCTGTTCCTTTTCCGCCCATGGCAATACCTATATGTGCAGCCTTTAGTGCAGGGGCGTCATTTACACCATCACCTGTCATTGCCACAACTTCTTTATTTGCTTTGAAAGCATTAACAATCCTAAGTTTTTGTTCCGGAAGCACTCTGGCGAAAATGCTGATCTTTGAAATTTTAGCATTCAACTCCTCATCACTTAATGCACTCAATTCAGCTCCGGTCATAATTCCTTCGGAATCAATACCTATTTTCAGCGCAATACTTTTTGCTGTTATCGGATAATCGCCGGTAATCATGACCACTTTTATTCCTGCCTCTCTGCATTCTTTTACAGCACTAGGCACTTCCGGACGGATCGGATCTGCTAAACCCAATAGGCCTAAAAATTGAAAATTGAATCCCTCCTGAGATTGAGGCAGTTCTTCAAACTGATCAGCTTTGGCCAATGCAATTACCCTGTAGCCCTTTTCTGCCATTTGCTGCACGATTTCAAGGTACTTATTATTCTCAATTTCAGTCAACTTACAAAGCTTAAAAATTGCTTCCGGAGCACCTTTGCAAAATGCAATTTTAGATGAATTAGCTGGACTTTCAAATGCTCGGGTCATTGCCAAAAGGTCCCGACTCAAAGGATATTCCTTTAGGAAAGTAAATGCTTCGGATGCCGGTACAAATGTTTCAAAAGCCTTATAAAAAGCCTTTTCCATGGGATCGACCGAGGCTGCCTGTGAAGCAAAATAGGCACAGCTTATCAAATTTTCTGTAGACAGTTTATTTTTCAAAAAATCCTCTTTTTCAAACAGTTCCACCTTATCATAAAGCGCCGACAATTCCATTTTATTTTGGGTGATGGTTCCAGTTTTATCGCTGCATAAAACAGTTGCAGCGCCCAGTGATTCAATTGCAGAGGGCTTTCTCGTCAGTACATTTGATTTTGACAGGCGCCAGGCACCCAGGGCAAAGAAAATAGTTAGTACTACCGGAAATTCTTCAGGCAACATAGCCATAGCAGTAGCCAATCCGTTGAGCAGTGCGGCTAAAAAATTGCCCCTTGTAAAATAAAATGCAGCAACAACAATACTGCTTAAAACTGCTCCTATCAGAAAAAGTCTTCCAATGAGCAATTTCATTTCTTTTTGGAGTCTTGTTCTGTCCTCTCCGATGCTTTGAAGGGAACTTCCAATTTTACCAAAAGCCGTGTTGACTCCGGTGCTGCTTACCAAAACCAGGCCTTTGCCCTGCACTACCATTGTTCCGCTAAATACCTTTCCGTTATTATTTTCTGATGCCTCTTGTACTGTTTTTGAAATAGGTACTGATTCTCCGGTCAGCATGGATTCATCCACTATCAGATTATTGCTTTCCAGTATTGCTCCGTCAGCAGTTACACGGTCCCCTTCATTTACAATTATCAGGTCGCCGGGCACAATTTCCTTGCTTGCTAATTTGACTTCCACACCATCTCTAATAACAGTCGTTTTAGGTGCTGAGAGTGCTTTAAGTGCATCTAGGGCCTTTTCCGTTTTTCGATACTGCAGAAAAGTAATGGTAATTATTACAGAAAATGTGGAAAGAAGAATAATGCCTTCTCTGCTCTCACCCAGCAGTATATACAGCACACCGCTGCCAATGAGCAATAGAAACATAGGTTCCTTCATTACTTCAAAGGCTATCTGCCAAATATTTTTAGGCTTTGATGCGGGCAATTCATTATTTCCCGTCTTTAGCAGTATTTCTTTTGCCTCAATACTGCTCAATCCTTTATTCATCATACATTAAACATATAGATATAAACGCAATAATAACAAAATTAAACTGCATATGCTATGTAAGTCTGGGCAAATGTAAAAAAGCCGCTGCAGCTTAAACTGTTGGGGTTTTAAATTTAAGAAAAGTATCAGCACTTGCAGTGCCTCTTTCCAACTTAGTGCATTCGATTAAATTTGTCTTTTGATTGCGTTTCCTTTACTCAATGCCCTATACGATATATATAATTCAATTTTGAAACTATACGGATTCTCAATAGTAATAAGGACACTGAGTCAATTATCATAGAACAGCAATTCGACAATTAGTAAATGTAATAAAAAAATGCCGGAAGATAAAATATCTTTCCGGCTGCTTTTTCATTTTTAGAAAAGTTTTCAGTTCCGCAAAATAGGCTAAATATACCCTTCCATTAATATTGTTTTCCAACTGAATTCTATTTTTATTACTTTTTGATTTGGCATTTATTCAGTAATTTTAACATCATAAATAACTAGAAAACGACTAATTGTATGAATTAAAACGAGCTTAAGATATTTCAAATACTCATCTGATAAACATTTGTATCTGTTCAATATAAATTGCATTTATATTTTTAATTTTAGGCTTAATTATTGTAATTCAAAAAATTATAGAATTTTACCTTTAACCGAGTTAACTTTTTATCCAAACCTAATAAAAAAGACTTATGATCAAATTTACTGTTATTTGCATTTTCATTGCATTAACAAACTGCCTGACAGCCCAAATCTTTCAAATCAGCGAACCACAAATCATCCCGCCAACTCATCGGGTCTATATTTCAACAACAGGAAATAACAACAATACTGGTGATAGTCTTGCGCCCCTTGCAACATTTTCGGCAGCTCTGAATAAATTGGACCTGCTTACCGGCTCTGCAAACGGCAATGTCTATACCGAAGTAGTAGTTTTTGAAGGCAACTATTTCGAAATATTCAGGCAACCTCTTAATAAATATCAGATAGGAACAAAAATGATGAATGTTAGCCTTCGTGGCAAGGGCTATGTTCTTATAGATGGAAGCAACCTCACGGTAAATAGTGGCGGAGGTCTAATTTACCTGCTTGGCAGTAATATCTGCGTCAAAAATATAGCTATTAAGCACAGTACCGAAAATGGCGTTAGATTTGGCTATAATTTTGGTGGTACCGTCATTAATTCTCATGATATACTAATCGACAGTGTAGAGGTTTCGGCAACTGCCGGGCATGGCATTCTGCTTGGAATCGGGTCGCTTAACTCTACCGGTTCATCGGTTCTTATTCCAAGAGCTAAACGTTTTAAAGTTACAAATTGTCATGTTCACGATGCCGTCAATTACAATACAGCACAAACACAATGGGGTTCTTCCATCAAATTCTGGAATGCCAGTCAAATTCACGCTTTAAATAATCATGTTCATGACAATTCAGGAGAAGGTATAAATTTTGACTACTGCGATAGCGCAGAGGTTCGCGAGAATATTTTGCATGATAATTATGCCAATATTTATCTTGACAAAATGGAATGCGCTTATGTACATCGAAACTTTATATACAACGAAAGTAAAAAAGTGTCAGGAATTCTTACAGGTTTGGAAGCCTTTACAGTTTATATAACAAATCATTACATAAAAGATATTTACATAGAAAACAATATTATTCTAAATACTTTGGGTATAAATTTATGGCAGGGCATTTACAGTGCCATTCAAAATGGCATTTATTCTAATATTCAAATTAGACACAATACAATCATAGGCAAACAATTTGGCGATGGTGCACAACTCAGTATTTCACATCAAATAATCTTAGGTCAACCAGTTCCAAACTTCATTATCAACTCTGTAAGTCTAGACAGAAATATCATCTCTGCTAATGCCGATAGTATCAATAATAACAGATTACTTTCAGCACCCCTAAACCCACAGCCAGGTTTTAGTTTTGGATACAACTTGTACAATATGAATCCCGGATTCGCCTTCAATTCTACAACCGATCTTATAAATGCGGCCATTCCTCTTAGTGTTATCCCTAGTCAGGCGAATAATGAATTATCCCCAAATTCTACTTATAATGCCGAACTGATAATGTCAGTCCCAAATAGTACCGGTATACTGACCGACTTTTTTGGCGTATTAAGAAATCAAACAAATACCAATGCAGGAGCAATAGAATTGAACCCAAATTTATCAGGCTTGGAAAATAAAGAGACAACATTTAATGTTTTTCCTAATCCATTCAAGGACGAATTTATGATTATTACGAATGAAGAAAATATTGGTAAGGAATTTCAGATATTTGATATTTCCGGAAAATTAGTCGGCGGCGATATTCTAGTTTCGACTGAGCAAAAGCATAAAATCTCGCTGAAAACAGGTATGTATTTTCTGAAATTTGGAGGCAAAACGTTTAAATTGATAAGTTTTTAAATCTTAAATAAATGAAGGATGAAATATATCTAAACAGTCTTCTCGAAAGCTTTGCAGCGATGGACATTAATGGACTGCGTTCAAAACTTAAAAACGAGTATAGCTATTTGGAAACAACAAAAGAAATTTTTCTTGGACATCTCGAAAATACATTTGCTGAATTTCGCAAAAGCAATGATAACGAACTAATTATCAGCAAAGGTATCTGTGCAAATGAAGAATGTGAAAATTTTAAAAAATGCGGTTTTAGATTTACAGGTAATCATTCAAAAAATTATCTGCATCTGTTATTCAAAAAGGAAGAAAACGATGTTGTGGACATTCATCGTTGCTCCAATTTTATGTCAGAGATAGAAACTGACGAAAATACTTACGAAATTGGACTTTACATCGATTATGATGACTTGATTTATTTTGAGAAAACAGCACCTTATTATAAAAAGGTTGAGTTGGCCTTAGCTGCCTTTAATGAAATTATTTGTACTCCTCCCCAATTAGTTTGTCTTAAAGACATCGACAATTGGCTTGAAAAACATAATGAAACTAACAAGTTAATAGGCGATTACAATGTTTTTGAATATGTTATGAAATGGACTAAGTTTTCTATTTTGTATGCTAATCTAAAAGAACTTTCCGAATTTATCAATAATTTCAATGCTGAAATCATAATTGCTAACGAGCAATTTTTTAAAATTAGTACTGAAATAGAATTCAAATCTTGGCTAAAAAAATACAGGAAGTTTTACAACAAAGCACCATTTTACGGTAATATCAGCTATAATGCAGAAGGAAACTATTTTGAAATTTCCCAATATAGATTAAAGTTTTACGGTCATAATTTATTAGAGTTTTTCAGTTTAACATCAAATTACAAACAAAAGCAAGAAGAATTGAGGGTCATTTAATATTATCCCAATTATTACTTTAGAAAATAGTTTAAGCCAAATGTATGGCAAATTATTTATAATCAACATACTATAAAATGCTTAAACTCTAATGAAATAGTTGGAAATATGCATCTAAATAAAAATTATTGTAATAATTGAAATAACCAAAATAATGCTTAATTTAGTATCCAATTATAACTAACTATATAATTGCGATGCGAAAAATAAAAATTAAGACATTTTATACTGATAAACAAGTATGCTTTGACAGTATTCGGGAAAAATCATTTTCACAGTCACCTCTGAAACCCGCATTGCTCATAGAAAAAATAAAAAAAAGCTCCTTTGCTTCAATGCTTGACATTTGCGATAATTTTGCGCCAATAAGCAGAGCAGATTTTGAAATTGCGCATACTAAAGAATATATTGACAATGTGTTCAATATGACCGGAAATTACCGCTCGAATGGTTTGCCCTGGTCAGAAAATCTCATAAACAGTCTTCCCTACACTACAGGTTCACTCTATGCAGCCAGCAAATATGCTGTAGAAAATCCCGATACAGTCTGCTTTGCGCCAATTTCGGGAATGCACCATGCCAGGCCAAATAGTGGTACGGGGTTTTGTACTTTTTCAGGGCAGGTAATTTCTGCCATTAAAATTTATGAGGAAAGCGGCAAAGTTTGTGCATTTCTGGACCTTGATGGACATTTTGGCAATAGCATTGAAGATACCAGAAATTTCAATCCCCTTCTCAATAAGGCCATTCCCGAGGGCTGCAATTATAATCCATCCGGAAGAAATGAAAGCTATTTAAGCTGTTTCGAAGATAATTTAAAGAGTCTTGCAAGACTTATCATGGAGGATAAAATTCATTACGTCGTTTTTGCACATGGGGCCGACAGTCAGGACCAAGATGATTTGGGGGGATATATGAATACCGAATATTGGGTAAAATGTGCCGAAGTTTTTGCCAATTGGGTAAATGAGGTTTCAGATGCTAAAAAACAACTGCTACCAGTTGTACTCTCACTTTTTGGCGGTTATAGAAAAGATAATTATGATGCAGTGCTGAATCTCCATATAAAATCGCTGATAAAATGCAGCAATATTATTTGCGGAAATAAATTTGTTGATAATTTGGTGATACCGGATAAACACAGCATTGTTTAGACAAAAATTATAGTTACGTTTTCGTTCTTTTAGCTGTTTTGCATCCGGCTTTCTTCAGATATGGAGTCGACTCCAATACCCTTGCTCTTGGATAACAATTAGCGTTGGCTCGTTCGGGACTTGCACCCTAGTTGTATGGTATGCGTGCCTGCGTAATGCACACAAAGAGGGCGCCTTTTAGGGCGCCCTCTTTATAATACACTTGGAACTGTATTTTATTTAATCGACATTATCATGGAGATAAGAGTTTGAATCCTTGATTTCGGGTTCATCTTCATCGGTCAACACCCAATTGGACATTTTTTTTCAGATGAATGATATACCTCGTCAAGTTTCATCCCCTTGCGCAAATAGGCCGGTTGATGGCCTTTTTATCATAATAATATTATAGACTTCCGATACCTACTACTTTTGGTGTTTTAATACTTTCATGTCCCTGTGGAACAAGAATAGAAATCGGAGCAGGCATACCATTCTTTTTGTCGGCTTTGTCAATCCAAATCTTATATTTTTTTCCTGCAATAGCTGACTCGCCATATCCGTCACCATTTGAGATTGACACATTTACGCGGGTAATTTTTATTGGATCGGCGTAAAATTTTACATCATTAAAATCCTTTTTCAGTGAGAATTGCGGTACATCCTGACGAAGTGCTGAAGCATCTTCATTTACCAGTCCGCCACCGGCTACTTCCAAAAATTTCTCTGCACACTGATCAATATCCTCACTGCTGCGAAGGATATTCACATACTGGAATTGCAACAAAAAAGTAGACAAAAAAATAAGTAAAAATTAGATACCTTACTTTTAATAAATATTGTTTAAAAT
>CAINVS010000139.1 GCA_903854205.1 uncultured Bacteroidota bacterium
AATGATTTTTTCAATTTACCAAGACAATTCGGACCCGATATAAACGAGATGTTCAAAAATTTCGATAATTTGTTCCAGTTT
Organism: uncultured Bacteroidota bacterium; assembly: GCA_903854205.1. GTDB lineage: Bacteria > Bacteroidota > Bacteroidia > Chitinophagales > Saprospiraceae > Saprospira. The sequence continues at coordinate 82 of CAINVS010000139.1, forward strand.
AAGATGCCGCCTGTGCAAAAACCACAGAAACCGGCTGACAGAACCTATAAGTTGTAAATTACAAATACTAACATCTCCTAGCTCACAGACAGCAATGCGTTACCTGATCGGCATTTTCCTTTTACATTTCGCCCTATGTGCCAATGCACAGCAGGTCGTCTTTAGGGCCGACTGCAATGCCAAAGATGTAGTAGTCGGCAACCCCTTCAAAGTTTCTTTTGAATTACAAAATGCTGATATCCGCAATATCAATTTTCCAAATTTTGATAAAGATGGGTTCACTGTAGTGAATGGTCCTATCAATGAATCAAAATATATGAGTGTCAACGGAAAATCAAATTATTCCGAGGCCTATATTTTTATTCTTAGTCCCAAAAAGACGGGAAAATTGACTATTGGGGAAGCCAGGGTAGTAACGTCAAAAGGTAAAACCATGACGACTAAAACTATCACTGTCAATTCTGTTGCCAAAAACAACAGTTCTGCCTCAGGCGATGAACATAATCTCCCGGCAAGCATTGCGGGCAAGGTCATTTTCCGAATGGAACCTTCTACTACAGATGCCGTACCCGGAGAACAGATACAGCTCAATCTGAAAGTTTATACACAGTTAGACCTTACCAGTATTGAACTGACAAAGGAGCCCAAAAGCCCAATGATAGATCTTTTGCCCCTCTCCTATTATGACCGGGAAGCAAGGGTGGATGTACTAAACGGCAGGCAGTATGCCAGTAAGATTATTTACAGCTTCAGTTTTTTTGCGCCAAAATCAGGGACATTGGAAATAAATCCATCAGCCGTTCAGATTTCAATGGGCAGAAACTCAGCTTCCAATCCTTTTTCGAAGCCGCAGCTATATCCTTTAATCAGTAACAGCGTAAAAATAAATATTAAGGATTTTGATAATGCACCTAAAACATTTAGCGGTGCCGTCGGACAATATGAAATGTTTGCCAATATTGAAAAAACAAACATTACGACAGATGATGCACTAAAGGTATTAATCACAGTCAGCGGTGACGGCGACATTAAAAAAGTACTGAATGCCCTTATTCTTTTCGGAAAAAAAGAGGGTGAACCTTTCGAAATTTATCCTCCCAAAATAAGCGAAAAAAGTAAGGAATCCGATCTGGGTTTTGAAGGCATCAAAGACTTTGAATTTACCTTAAATCCACAGGATGTAGGCGACTTTGAAATACGGCCTACATTCACCTATTATGACATAAAAAGCGACCGTTTTGTCACTATCGATACCCTCATAAAAGTTCGAGTTATTCAGGGTAAACGTCAGATTAGCAAAACCAATAAACTTGATAAAGAAGAGGAGGCTTCCGACTCAAAAGAAAAAACAATTTCCTTCACAGAGCCTATTTCAAAAGCTGTCTGGCATCGTTCTTCAAAACCGTTTTTCGGATCCTTTTTGTTTTGGGGACTGGCACTTATTCCGATTATACTGTTCGCAGGATTGGCCGGCAGCAGGTTTTACCTGCAGCAATACATGATAATGACAGCTAAAAAACGGGAAAGAACCAAGGCCGAACGTGAGTTGGGAGAAGGCTTGCAACAGGCAGCCGAGCATCTTAAAGCATCTGATCAGGGCGCATTCTATCAGTCAATTTCTGAAATTTTCAAAAATTTTCTTGGCAGCAAACTGGGTATCTCAAAAGCTGAACTCACTAAAGAAATCCTGGCCGAAAAACTGGAAGGGAAAGTGGATGACGAGCATATCCGTTCCCTTACCCGCATTCTAAAAATATGTGAAGTCTCTGTATTTGCAGGACAAAATAATAATCAGGCCATGCAGCGCATCTATGATGACAGTCGTGAGCTGTTGAATATTTTTGCAAAATCATTGTCATAATCAATTCCAATTTTCTATGCGTCTGCAAATCATCAGTTTACTGGTTTTCTTTCTCTGCCTTTTCTTTACTGTAAAAGGACAGGAAGTCAATTATGCCGATGATTACAACAAAGGAATGGAAGCTTACAACAAAAAAGATTTTCCCAAGTCTGTAAAATTCTTTGAAAGTTCGCTCAGCGGTCCAATGAAATCAGCACAGGCATATACCAATCTGGGCTTGGCCTATCATAAAGTCGGTGATATAGGCAGGGCTGTACTTAATTTTGAACGTGCCCTGCGACAGTCACCGGGCTATTCACCTGCCAGACAGAATCTTCGTGCTGCCCGACAACTCATAGATACAAACGTAAAAGAACATAAGGCGTTTTGGCTGTTCAAGGCTTGGGAGGCTTTGGCACTCATGCTAACATCCCGTACCTGGAGTATTATGTTTTATCTGCTGTTATTCATTGGTTCGGCCGCAATGCTGCTTTGGTATATCAGTATGAATGATAATCTTAAATTTATTGGTATCCGACTTGGTCTTGGTTTTGTCATTCTTTCATTAATCCCATTCGCTGCTGCAGGCACAGCTTCCACAGAGGAATACAACAGCAATTATGTCATTGTTGTGGGGGTTCAGGCCGGCGTTCGTACAGCACCGGGATTGGATGGCGAAGATATCATGGTCGTTAGCTCCGGTGTAAAAGCCAGGATAACAGAACAGATGGGCGATTGGTACAGAGTTCGTCTCGAAAATGGCGTATTGGGATGGGTGCCTGCTAAAACTATCGAGCGCATTTAAATTATTAGTATGCATTCAATTAGTCGAAAAAATTGCTTATCTTGTCCTTATTAAGAATGATTTTTTCCGATAAAGGAATTTTAATATTTATCCTTTTGTTGGGCTACAATATTCATTATTTCACTTCGGAAACTTTTATCAGGTTTTATTAGCATACCCTCACATGAAAAACAGAATAGTTGCTGCCGTACTCGCCTTTTTTGTAGGTGGCTTTGGTGTCCATAAATTTTATCTCGGGAAAACATTTCAGGGAATAATTTATCTTATTTTTTCGATGACATTTATCCCCTTTTTTATTGGCTTTGTTGAAGCACTCCAATTATTTACAATGACGGATGATGATTTTGATGCAAAATACAACCTGTCGAGGGAAGGCCGTCTACTTACAAAAGAACGATATGAACTGGAGAGGGAAAAGCTGAAAGTAGAAAGATTAAAATTGGAGAGAGAAAGGCTTATCGCTGAAAAACATCTCAAAAAACAAATCCCGGTAAAAGCAATTACAGGAGAACAGGCCGACGAATTGGCCGCTTGGCACGACTTATTGGAAAAAGGCATTATCGATGAAACTCAATATGAAGAAAAGCGGAAAATTCTTTTGGGTCTGGATTAATAGACAGATATATAAATATACATATATGGCCGATGCAGCAATGTTTCGGCCATTTCATTTAAAATTTAGATTGTATGGGTTCCCATTCCACGCTCACTGAATCGGGTATTGGAAGTAGCGTTTCCGGAACAACTCCACCAAAAACAGATTTGTCCAAAACCAGTCTTTTTAAAGCAGGTAATCTGCCCAACCAGTAAGGAAGTGTTTTCAGATTTGGATTTTTTGACAATTCCAACACTTCCAATGCTGAAAGATGCTGAAGGCTGTCAGGCAGGAATTCCAATAGGTTATTGTGCATATTCAGTGACTTGAGTTTTGTCAGATTGCCAATTTCTGGGGGAATGCTCCTTAGCCGATTGTGTTTTAGATTTAAACTGCGCAGATTGCTGATATGGCGAATTGTAGCAGGAATCTTTTCCAACTCAATTTCCTGCAGCTCAAGAATGCCCAAATTTCTGAAAAAGCCAATTTCCTCCGGTAGTTCTTTGATTAAGATATTCTCTTCTATGGTCAGTGTCAGTACCATTCCCAAAGGGTAAAGCAAATTTTCCATTTTTGCATCTGCCCATTGACCCAATTTCGGCTGCAGTTTTGATACTGAAAGGATGCTTTTAATACCTTCCTCAATACTCGTAAGATCCACTTCATTGGCTTCGGCAAGTATTAGTGCCAACTCCATTTCTTCCCGCTCTCCGCTCAGCAATAGCATTTTTATTTTTTCTAAATCGCTATCTTTCGAAACTTTGTCCATTTTTGCTTGGTTTTAATTTCTAATTCCTAATTTTACAGGAAGATAAAAGATTAAAGATTAAAGTAGAAAGATAAACTTTTATCTTTTATCTCAACAAACGCAGGTTGAAACCCGCGGCTCCAGTGGTATTTGCTTCGGAAGACTAAAGTCTTTCCTTCCCCTTTGGTCCAGGGTCTTTTTTTCTTTCTAATTATAGAGCTCGCTCAGTTCGGTTCTAGAAAACAAAAAAACGGGACTTTTAACTTTAAACTTAAGGGTTTAGCTTTGCGCACTTTGCGTTAAATCTTCGCTCCTTTGCGGTTAAATTTAGATCATTTCTTTAATCTTTCAACTTTTATCTTTCATCTATAATGAAACGCATACTATCAGCCATACAGCCTACTGGCGAAATTCATTTTGGCAATTATTTCGGAGCTGTTCAAAACTGGGTCAGACTACAGGATGAATACCAGTGTGTTTATGGTGTGGTAGACTATCATGCGATGACGATGCCCTACAACCCTTCAAAACTTCGGGAAAATACCTGGGACATCCTTTTCAGTCTGATGGCGCTTGGCGTAAAACCCGATAATTTATTTATTCAGTCTTTGGTACCGGAGCACACAGAACTGGGTTGGATTTTCAACTGTTTTTGTTCTTATGGCGAGCTTACCCGTATGACACAGTTCAAAGATAAAAGCGATCAGGTGAAAGAAGGGGACAAAGATGCCTTTATTTCAGTCGGACTCTTCGATTATCCGGTCTTACAGGCTGCTGATATCCTCATTTACCGTGCAGATTATGTCCCTGTAGGTAAGGATCAGGAACAGCATCTTGAATTGGCCCGCAATATTGCTACCCGTTTCAACAATACAGTAGGAAAAGAGTATTTTGTGCTGCCCGAAGCACTTTATTCAGAAGCATTGAAGATACGTTCTTTGGCCGACCCTACCAAGAAAATGAGTAAAAGTCTGGGAGATCGTCATTATATCAGTGTTTTTGAAGAAGAGAAGACCCTACGCAAAAAAATTGGTTCAGCGGTTACCGATTTGGGCGATGAACAGAGTCAGGGCATCATGAGTCCGGGCGTTGAAAATCTCTTTATCATGTTAAAAGCCGCAGGCAAAAAGGAATTGCATGAGCAATTAATTGGCTTATATCAGGATCCTGAAATAAAATTGTCTTATAAGGATTTGAAAGAGGCCGTGGCTGATTCTTTGGTACTTATGACCTCAGGATTTATTGAACTGCGCAAAGAGCTTTTGGCCAATAAAAAGGAAATTAAAAACCAAATCAAAGAAAGTTCAGCTGAAATAAGAAAACTGGCGCAGGAAACCCTCAAAGAAGTGAAAGAACTCTCGGGACTTCAGAATGTAAAATTTTAAGCGCCTAAAAAAATAGAATACAACATTGGTATAAAAATGAAAAGGGGCTGCAAAAGCAACCCCTTTTTTCTCATTAACAGATGAGACACTAATAAAAAGACCTACACTTAACTGACAGATAAGAACTTTTTCTGACCTAAAATTTATACTTGACTAGAGTATTTGTTCACTGTTTGATAAATCAAAGATAGGAATTTTAATTTGGACTAACCAATATTTTTTTACACTTTTTTGATTAATTTTAATAAATATTATACTTTTTTGAACTCAAGAAACATGAAGATTTCTTAATAAATTCAGCATTAAAGGCTTTAAATCGCATAAATACCTCAAAAACAATATCAAAAGAGGTATAATTTTTTTGATTACATTAATAAAGCTTATAAATCATGAAAATCATCTGCATTGGAAGGAATTACGCCGCACATGCTGCCGAGCTAAATAATCCGATTCCTGAAACTCCCCTACTTTTTTTAAAACCGGATACAGCAGTTTTAAAAGATGGAAAAGCATTTTATCATCCAAATTTTTCAAACGATATACACCATGAAATTGAAGTGGTGCTTCGTATCTGCAAAAACGGCAAAAGCATAGAACAGGAATTTGCCCATAAATATTACGATCAGTCAACACTGGGTATTGATTTCACTGCCCGAGACCTTCAAAGCAAATGCAAGGAACAGGGACATCCTTGGGAAATTGCCAAAGCATTCGATAACTCGGCAGTTTTGGGCGAAATGATGCCATTGGCGGAACTGAGGAATGCCGATGGCCACGTTGATTTCAGTTTGAGCAAAAATGGGGTCCAAGTACAACACGGAAATACTTCACAGATGTTGTCAAATTTTGATGCAATCATCAGCTATGCTTCCAAATTTTTCACGCTTCAGGTAGGTGACCTCATTTTTACAGGTACTCCTGCCGGAGTGAGTCAGGTAAAAATTGGCGATGTGCTGGAAGGCTTTGTCGGCGGGCGCAGATTGCTCTACTGTGAGGTTAAATAACTTAAAAAGCCCCTGAGAAGGGAATTTCTCAAGGGCTTTTATTGTACTTTGAATGTTATTTTATTGACATTCAATTTCTTTAATCAGTTTGGCAAGGCCGACAAAGGTGCAGGTCGTCAATTTGCCTTCATATTTAAAACAGATGCTTTCAGCACCGCCATCGTAGCTGCCCTCTGTGCATCCGTCGGTAGCGGCATCGAAAACAATCGTTGCATTTCCGGCAGCTTCATAATAATGTTCATCGCTGGTCCATTTACCATCCTTTTTTCCCTCTTTGAACTGGCCTTTATAGGTATTTTGTGACCAATTTCCGAGAAGAGCAATAGGTTCCAATTCTTCGTTTTTCTTATCTTCCTTTTTTAAACGGTTCATATAGGTCTCTTGGTCCTCAGCACCTTTCACTTCAAAACTGCCCTGAAGCACTTCTTTATCGCCATCCATATATGCTTCGTAATAACCGCTGTAAAAAGTCTTTCCTTCAAAATCGATATCAAACTTTTTGTTCAGGTCTTCCGCTTTCATTTTGCTAAATTCAATACGCTTTGGCGTTTTGTCAGCAGTTGCATCTTTTTCAGCACTCTCTGATTTTTCTGCATTGCTGTTTGTACAGGAAATAGCGAAAAAAGCAATAAATCCGAAGAATAGAATCTTTTTCATAAGTTAAATGTTAAATTAAGAATGAGGTAAAATTACTAAATTAACGAGAATTATTGAATAAACATTAAAGTCTGTAAATGAAAAATATTTCGGCTGATGAACTTGCACGATGGCAAAAAGAGCAGTTCCAATTTCAACTTGTCGATGTCCGATCCGGAGAAGAGCATAATTCCTACAATATTGGCGGGATACTCATTCCGTTGGATGAGTTGCTTCGACGCAGTCACGAAATTTCTCTGGAAATGCCTGTAGTATTCTATTGCCGCAAAGGAGTCCGCAGTCAGATTGCCATTCAGCGTCTTTCCGAAAAATTTCCGGTTGCTGATTTTTTTAATTTACAGGGAGGCGTTGGAAAATAAATCAGTTTACACAAAGTTTAAGGGAATCGGTATTAACTAATTTCCTTCAAAAGAAAACGGGCATCGAAACATCGGCGCCCGTTTTTATTTTTTACTGATAACTGCATTATCTTTTAATAGAATCCCTAGTAGCACTGTCTTTTGGCGCCTCTACCTGTTTATCGGTTGTCGGCATTTCTTTTCCTTTAATGTTGTAAGGAGCCATAAGTGCTTCAATCTGTTTTTTGAAGGCTTCATCCTTGATGGCATTTGCTAAATCTACTGCTGTTTGGGCCGTAGACAGCGCCATTGAAATTTCATTTTCGAAAAGTGAAACCATTTCAGCATTGGCACAAGTACTGAGCAGCTGATCTTTTTTGGCTTCGAACTGCTGCATTTCTCCCTGCAGTTTCATGGCTAATTGGCTGCTTCCCGGATCCAATTTATCAACACCGCCGGCACGTTGTACGATGTTGGAAATTTCACGGCGACGGCCTTCTATCTGATTGCCAAAATCGTTCAGCTGCGAAGCAAAACTGTTCATGTCATGGGGTGCAATAAACTTGTTGAAATATTTCAACTTTTCAGCCGATGCTGTAGCCAAGTTAAGTACATGCGGTTTTGCTTTTTCAGAAGCGTTGAACTCAATGAAAAGGTTAAGACCAACACGGGCATAAGACTCGTCAATTGGGAAGTTCATGTGCGGGAAGGCCTCATACATTCTTTCCAATGCTTTGAGTGCGCGATCCTTATCCCCCATTGCTTTCAATGTCATAATCAAACGCCAGAAAGCATATTGCTGTGTTTGAATACTTGGAGAGTAACTTTCGTCAACGAACAGTTTGTATTTATCGAAACCGCCCCATTTGAAGCGTTCCATCATATTGCGGTACATAGAATCCACCTCAGTGCGGCCCATTGACATTGCACCGGCAGTTTCGCTGCCCTCTGTGTAAACAGGAACAATGCGTTGCGCCATACCTTCCAATTGCAGGTAGTTTTTGAAAGGACCTATCTTCTCCGGACGTACAGTTACGGCGAAGTAAATCGGACGTTTCCAACCATTTGCAGCATTGGTACCAACAATATCCAAAAGGGCAATATCATCTTTGAAAATCATACGGCCACCCAATTTAAGTGTAACCTGATCCACAATCTGTTCATCTTTTACAGATGCAGGAACTGCATTGTTCTTGCGGATGTCTGCTTTGTTGATTGGTATAACAATATCAGTGGTAGGAACATAGCTTGGTGCACTTTGTACCGGATTTGAACCGCCCATAAATTTCACTACATCAATGAGTGTCATCTGACGTTTGCTGTCCTGAATAGGCAGTGCATTGCGGGCAGAACCACGATAAGCATCCTTGCTGATCGTCATGGCAATAGCCTCGGAGTCATTCATTTTTCTGCGCAGCTGCTCGATATACCAATCAACAGCGAGAAGACTGAAGTTGACTACTCTAATGTCGGTACGTATACCTTCAACCTCCTGGGCATACCAAAGCGGATAGGTATCATTGTCGCCATAAGTGAAAATGATGGCATTCGGAGCACAGGACATGAGGAAGTTATTGGCATAGTCGCGGGCGCCTGTATGATTGGCACGTGACTGATCATCCCAGTTCTGGAATCCCATTATGACAGGCGCTGTAAGCACCAATGCTGTGGAAGCAATAGCCCTGATATTGGAATTTTTAAGATAAGTCTTGACACCGGCATAAATACTGACTACCCCCAATCCTATCCAGATACAGAATGTAAAAATAGACCCTACAAGTACATAGTCACGTTCGCGCGGTTCGCCCGGAGGCTGATTGGAAAAGAGAATAATTGCTACACCGGTAATGAGGAAGAGTACACCAACTGCCAATGCCTCCTGTGGCCGGCGGGCAATATGGAAAAGCAATCCCAACAAACCGAAAATCAATGGAAGGAAGTAATAGGTACTGCGTCCCTGATCTCTCATACCGGAAGGCAGATCAGCCTGAGGGATAAGGCGGTTAGAGTCGATAAAACCAATACCGCTGAGCCAGTTTCCACGGGAAACATCTGAAGAATAATAACCCTGTGAAGCATTCTGACGGCCCACAAAGTTCCACATAAAATAACGGAAATACATCCAGCCGATTTGATAACGGAAGAAGAAATCCAGGTTATGCGACATAGTAGGTTTTTCGTTAGGCTCAAGGTCCAACCAACGGCGATACTGATTGGCGCGATTCTCGTCCATGTGTCCAAGACGAGGGAAAAGCATCATATCGCTATCTCTGTAGCGGTAATCACCTTTTTCGGAAACAACCTGATAAGAGATTTTACCTGCCGCATTTTTCACTGGGCGGTAGGATTTGCCTTTGCTGACATAACCGGTTTGTTCGGAAGCAAAATGCGGTCCGTAAGAAAGCGGACGCTCGCCGTACTGTTCACGGTTGATATAGGAGAGCAGACTGTAAGGGTCGCTCGGATTATTCATATTAATAGGTGTGTTGGCATTGGCTCTTATCACAATAGTGGTATAGGTAGAGAAACCCATGAGTGCCATCGCAAACATCATCATGATCAATTGCAGACCATAATGCTTTTTTATCTGACTGTAGTAGATAGCCCCTACAACAGAAGCAATCAGCAGAATTAAGAAAAACATCATACCTGTTCCTACGCCCAAGCCAAAATCATTGACAAAGGTAAAATCAAAACCTGCAGCAATCTGTGGAATTTTTGGAATAAAGATGGACTGAACGAACATCAGAATAGCAAAACCAATCACAAAATAGACTCCGATGTTGCGCCATGCTTTACGTTCTTCCATTTTTGTCTGGGAATAAGCATAAGCATACAGTGCAGGAATAGCAAGACCGAACAGGACATGTGCCCAAACAGGAAGGAAGTGCATAAACTGCATTCCTACCAGCAATGCAAAACCCAATACAGCATAGACTGAGGTCTGACTCATTGTCATCTCTCTTACTTTCTGTTTTTTGTAGTAGTAAAGCAAAGTAATGAATGGAATTGCCAACAAACTCAGCAAGTGAACACCGATGGAAAGACCGATCATGTAGGCAATAAACACCAACCAACGGTCAGCCTTGGGCGTATCGGTTACGTACCAGCGCAAAGCTGCCCAAATAACCAGACCGGTAAAGCCTGAAGACATGGCATAAACCTCACCCTCAACTGCTGAAAACCAGACAGAAGCTGCAAAGGTTGTAGAAAGGGCTGCTGCAATACCTGAGCCCAAAACAGCCCACATATCACCTTTATCTTCCAACTTACCATGATAACCGACAAGTGCCAGTTTGGCCAAGATAGTTGTGGACCAGAATATAAACATTACCAATGCGGCCGAACAAAGTCCCGACATTACATTAATAGCGTATGCAATATTGGCCTTGTCTGCCGAAAAAGTTTCGGCAACCCAGGCAAACATACGGCCAATCATCAAAAAGAGCGGTGCTCCGGGAGGGTGAACTACCTCCAGTTTATAAGCAGCAGAGATAAACTCTCCACAATCCCACAAACTGCTCGTGGGTTCTGCAGTGAGCATATATACAGTGGCGGCTACCAGAAACATGAGCCAGCCAAGGATATTGTTCATCGGTTTAAATGAATTCATTTTTTTTGGATTGTCGGATTATCAGACGTTAGCGTTATGTTTTTTTATTTCAACCGACAAATTTAGTAAAACTATATTTGCAGACAAAAGCAAGACCGCTTTTTTAAATAAATTTAGCTTATATGTTTAGAAAATCTTGTTAAAAGCCCTGAAATGGCATTTTTGGTTGTTGTATAAATGCAAAAAACCAAGGGATTATTTTGAAAACTTTTAATCGGTTCTGGGAAAAGTAGGATTTGGAATAAACTGCAGCAGCAGCCTTCCTGTAAATCATGGGCGGGCTTTACATTTGAAACAATATGTTTAAAGCACACAGAACAAATCAAAGAAGCCTTGAAGATTTCGGGGATAATTTCCAACAACGGAAATTGGATTGAAAGAAATCATGAAACTGCTGCTCAAATCGATCTAATAATTGACAGGGATGATAATTTTATCAATCTTTGTGAAATTAAGTTTTATAATGCACCATTTAATATCGACAAAAAATACTCGGCAGAACTCATACAAAAGATGAATTGCTTTAAAATGTCAACGAACACAAAAAAGAGTGTTTTTCTGACATTTATAATAACCTATGGTCTAAAAGAGAATGAGTACAGTAGGCAGATTGTACAAAACAGCCTAAAATTGGAAGATTTGTTTTTGGATTAATGGCAGCCAAAACTCCTAAAAAAATAGGAGTTTTGGCTGCCATTAATCTGTAGGGGCTCTTTAGAGATCAAGCTGTTGAATATTTAATTCACTTTTTCATAGAGGACCTCTTCAATTACAGTCTGCTTACTCGCTTCCAAAAGTTCAAAAACATTATCGCTGATTGTTTTGGCAATCTGTCCGGTGGGCAGGTCATTATCATCCAGCCCGAAAGGATTTTCAATCTCGGCTGCCATCATTTCAAGGCCCATAAAGGCAAAAAACACCAGCATGACTATAGGTATAGCCATATAACCGAATAAGGGCACAAGGGTTATTGGCAAAAGAAAACTGTAAACAAGTACAAAGCTTTTGATAAAAATCTCGTAGGAAAATGGAATGGGCGTCTTCTTTATGCGCTCACAGGCACCCAAGATGTCCAGCAGTGACTGGGTATGGGGTTTAAAATTTAACAATTCTATGTCGCTCAGTTCCCCACGGTTACGGGCATCCATCAACAACTGATGTACCTGATAAGCAATGAAGTTGGGTAAATGACTCTTGCGGCTGTACTCTTCTTTATCATTATCGCTCAGCTGTATCAATGCTTCCAATTTCACGCCGCTGCGCAGGTGATCCTTCATGGCAATACAAAAATTACTGATGAGCACTGCCAGACGGTGCCTGTTGTAATAATCATCTTTTGGAAGGGTTGTATGGGTCACTATGGCCAAATTTCGGCAGTTATTCACCAGATTTCCCCAATGTTTGCGGCCCTCCCACCAGCGGTCATAGGCTGAATTGGTCCTAAATACCAACAAAATACTGAGTACTACCCCCAAAAATGAAAAAACTGTGCCCAAGTTATCGGGTATATATTCTTCAAAATGAAAATAACTGAGTACAAAGGCAAAGGCCGCAGTAAAAAGGCCCATACCAAATACACCTTTCATAATGCGCACCATTACCGAACTTTTAGCCCAGTGCAGTAAATCACCAAAAAAAAACTTATTGGGTTCGTAGATTATCATATTTATTCTTGATTTGGCAACATAGAAAAGGATTTATTAAATAAAATTATTTTACAAAATAATGTATAAACATTTTTTGTTTAAACATAATAATTTTACTTTTGCGCTGGATTTTAACGCAACAATATGAACAAATTACAAATTTGCTTGTTAAAGTTCTGATTTTATAAACAATAATTAACAAAAACACAAAAATTTAAATTTCAGTCATGAAAAATTTATTCAATAACTTGATGTTTTTTGCAGCAGTTGGTATTATGGCTTCATGTAGCCAAGCTCCTGCCGGTGAAGAAGTAAAAACCGAAGAAACTAAAGAAGTGAAAGCAGCTGATGCTGAAGCTAAAACCCTTACTGTTGATGCTGCTGCCAGCTCTATGAATTGGGAAGGATCTAAAGTTACAGGTAAACATAGCGGTACTGTTAAAATCAAATCCGGTACTTTACAGGTTAAAGGTACTGAGTTGGTAGGTGGTTCATTTGTTATCGACATGACTTCCATCACTGTTACTGACCTTAAAGACAAAGCTAAAGCTGACCTCGAAGGTCACCTCAAAACCGGTGACTTCTTTGAAGTTGAGAAATTTGCTGAAGGCAAATTCGAAATCACAGGTGTAAAAGCTGAAGCAGGTGCTGAAGGTGCAACTCACTTAATTTCAGGTAACCTTACTTTGAAAGACAAAAGCCACGGCGTAAGCATTCCTGCTACTGTGAAAATTGAAAATGGCGAAATGACTGCCACGACTGCTCAATTCACAATCGATCGTCAAAACTGGGGTATCAAATATGCCGGCAAAAAAGATGATTTGATCAATGACAAAATGGGTATCAAATTGAGCATCAAAGCTAAATAATTTCAAAGTTTACTTTGAAAGAGATTTAAAAGTCGGATTGTCTTTATTGATAATCCGGCTTTTTGTTTTTGCCGTTTAAGATCAAAAAACATAGCCAAAGAAAAACAGACTCATTGTCAGGAATATAATAGTTATGATTCCGACAAATGGCGGCGCTCCTTCAGGCTGAGAAGAACAATTGCATTTAGCATCATTAATATCATCTGTATGTTTTCATCTTGAGTCAAATGAATTTTAATGGCCGATAGAGCTCGGTTCGCTTCGCAGAGCGTTCACTGCGTGTAGCCCTACTGGGTTCGGGTTAAGTCTAACTTAGTGTTTATAAATTTTTTTAAGTATTGATTTTGTAAAAAAAACTAAAAATTACTAGCCGCAGGCACCGTTTCAGAATGTCGGAAGCACCAGCATATAGAAGCGGCCTTTTAGGGAATAGATCTAAGCCTGAAAATTCAAAGAAAGCAGCCACTTTCAGGCAAAAGGAAAATCAGTCCGATTCTGGTTTTGGGGTGTAGAGTTGTACGGCCGTACAACTCTACACCCCAAAAATGCATTGGTTCCGACTTGATTTTTTGTTA
>CAINVS010000140.1 GCA_903854205.1 uncultured Bacteroidota bacterium
AGTCCATTCAGTTACCTTTGGTCAAACGGACAGACAACCGCTACTGCTTCTGGTTTAGCTGCAGCAAACTACACTGTTACGGTAACTGATGCTAACGGTTGTGTTGGCAGTTCAGCTGCAACTGTAACGACAGGTTCAGGTAACCTTGGATCAACAATCACAACTGTTGCTGCAAGCTGTATTGCTGCCAACGGTTCTGCTACACTTGTTATTGCTGGCGGAACAGCTCCATTCAGTGTATTGTGGTCAAACGGTGCTACCGGTACTACTGCCTCAGGTTTGACAGCAGGCAACTACTCAGCTACTGTTACGGATGCAAATGGTTGCGTAAGCAGTGCTACCAACTTAGTTAATGCTAACCAGGGCACACTCAGTGCAACTGCTTCTGCTACAAACGCTACCTGTATCGCTTCAGATGGTGCTGTTTCTGTAAATATCGCAGGGGGAACTGCACCATTCACAACTTTGTGGAGTAATGGTGCTACTGCTACGAATGTTAACGGCCTTGCAGTCGGCACTTACACAGTAACTGTGACTGATGCAAATGGTTGCGCAAGAACATCTTCAGCAACTGTGAGTGCATCTTCAGGAACGCTGGCTGTTTCAGCTGCTTCTGTTAATACAATCTGTACAGCAAATAACGGTACTGCAACTGCCACAATTACTGGTGGTACTGCACCTTTCACTACTTTGTGGAGTAATGGAGCAACAGCTACCTCGCTTAGCGGTCTGTCAGCAGGAATTTATTCCGTAACTATTACGGATGCCAGTGGTTGTGTAAATACATCTTCTACTTCAGTTGCCGTTAACTCCGGCAATTTAGTAGGAACAGTTTCTACTACCGATGCTACTTGTTCGGCATCAAATGGTACTGCAACTGCTACTAACACAGGTGGAACAGCTCCATTTACTTATCAATGGGGAGGAGGACAGACTACCAGTAGTATAACCGGATTAGCTGGCGGAACTGTATTTGTGACTATTACTGATGCAAATGGATGTCAAAGCCTA
The DNA here is from genome assembly GCA_903854205.1 of uncultured Bacteroidota bacterium. Taxonomy (GTDB): domain Bacteria; phylum Bacteroidota; class Bacteroidia; order Chitinophagales; family Saprospiraceae; genus Saprospira. The sequence continues at coordinate 1,012 of CAINVS010000140.1, forward strand.
GCAACTTCCAATGTTCAGATCAATTCAGGCAATCTTGCTGCTACTGCCGCTTCAACAAATGCAACTTGTTCAGCTGCTGATGGTACTGCAACTGTTACAACTACTGGCGGAACTGCTCCTTTCAGCTTTGTTTGGAACAATGGTCAAACAAATGCTACTGCAATCGGACTTGCTTCAGGCACATATTCTGTTACCGTATTTGATGCAAATGGATGTGGTGCGCTTGCAAACACTACTGTAGCAGTTGGAACTGGTTCACTGACAGCCTCAGCTTCTTCTACCAACGCTACTTGTATAGCTACTGACGGAACAGCTACTGCAACTGCCAATGGAGGAACAGCTCCTTTCAGCTTTGTTTGGAACAATGGACAAACCGCTGCTTCTATCAGCGCTCTTGCTGCTGGTTCATACACAGTGACAGTAACTGATGCCAATGGTTGTGCTTCAACTGTAAATGCAACTGTAGGTACTTCAAATGGCGGCCTTACTGCTTCTGCAACCGCTACCAATGCAAACTGTACTAATGCGAACGGAACAGCAACAGTTACACCAAGCGGTGGTACTGCGCCTTACAACTTCGTATGGAATAACGGACAGACAGGCGCTACAGCTAATGGTCTTGCAGCCGGTACTTACAGCGTAACTGCTACCGATGCTAACGGTTGCGTAAATACTGCCACTGCAACAGTGGGTACTAATGCAGGTACACTTGCAACAAGCGCAACTGCAACTGACGCAACTGCCAACGGTTCTGCTGATGGCTCTGCAGATGTAACAGTTACAGGCGGGACTTCACCAATCACTTATCTTTGGTCTAATGCGGCAACTACTGAGGATCTAAATGGTCTCACAGCAGGTACTTACACAGTGACTGTAACTGATGCCAACGGTTGTATCAGTACTGAAACTGTTATAGTAGGTCAACCACCGGTTGCAATTGATGTAACAGCTGCCAATGCCTGGACTGCCAATTTGTTCCCGAATCCTGCCGAAAATCAGACTATGATTGCTGTAGAATTGGGCACAATAAGCAATGTCCGCATCCGCCTTGTGAACAACCTCGGTCAGGTCATTCAATCTGCAGAATACAGCGATGTAATGAGTGTTCAGCACAGTCTGAATGTTTCAGAACTGCCTGCTGCTGTCTATATGGTGGAAATCTCTGCAAACGGTCAGTTGAAAACACAAAGACTATTTGTAGCACGTAAATAATACTGAATTAAAGTATAATAAGTAAGAATAGAGTCGTCAAGAAATTGGCGGCTCTTTTTTTAAGACTAGTCAACTTTCAAAATAGACTAAGTCATCGCTAGATTTTAGATAAAATTGCGCAATTTCTTATATTATATTTTTAGTACATAAAAATTATATTTATTAGTTTATTGTATTTTGTTAAACACTAAATCATGAAAGAAATCAAATTGCTGAGTCTGAGTATTACATTGTTTACAATGTTTTCCTGTACAGGCTCCAAAATAAATAGTAATAGAAATGATAATGCAGCTGCTAATGAAAAGATTAGATCGGAAGTCAGAAAATCAGATGAAATGACAAATGAAGAATATTACGAACTGAAATCCGGGGAAAGTATTTTGTCCTTCGTAGCTAAGAAAATAGTTTTTGAAGGAAAAATTTCAGATATTCCCATGCAACACATGATGCGCTATTCACCAACATTTGAAGGTCAGGAAGCGGAAAAAAATGAGTACATCGAACCGGCCGATAAATTCAAAGGAGGACAAATAGTTGCCTACTATTTACCCAGTAAAGTAAAATGGCCAGCAAAAAAAGAGGGACTACGATTTTATGGTACCATGCAAAAAATGAGCGGTGCCGGTAAGGGTGGGGGAGAGCATACAGAGTATTATCTAATGTTGGATAAAGTTGAATAGTACAAAAAAAGGTTGTTTCCGAGAAGAGGAAACAACCTTTTTTGTAAGCGCTATTATCTGTGGCCTCTTCGACAATGATGAGGATGTTTATGTGGGCGATGCTGAGGAGCTGCAATGACAGCCCGCCTTCTTAGGGGTCTTGGGGCTATAACTGTGACGCTTTTATGGGATTTGCGTCTCAGTAAGATTGCAAGTAAACCTGTTATAAACACAGTAAAAAGAAGCCCTATTCCAAAAGCAGCAGCAAGCGGATATGCTGAACTATTGCTGCTGTGTTGCACTCCTGCTTCTGAATATTGACTGAATATTAGACCGGAAAAGATCATGCACAAATTTTTTAATCTGTTCATCTTGTTTGGGATTTTATTGTTATTGTTTGGGATTTACAGCAATAAGACCTCTTAAACAGATGAAGGTTTAATCCAATCCGAATTTAATTATTTAGATTTTTTCTTGACGGCACTGTCAAACTCTTCAAAGAGCTTAGCTTTTCCGAAACGGCTGCAGATAGGACAGCTATAAGGATTGTGTTGCCTTGCAGGGCAGTGTTCCCTGCCGAAGAAAATGATTTGCAGATGCAGCTTGTTCCAAATTTTTTTTGGAAACAGAACCTTTAGATCTCTTTCAGTCTGTTCCACATTTTTGGCTTCACTCAATTGCCATCGCCAGGCCAATCGATGAATATGTGTATCTACCGGAAAGGCCGGATGTCCGAATGCCTGTGACATAACAACAGAAGCTGTTTTATGCCCTACACCGGGTAGGGCTTCGAGATCCTCAAAGCTCTCCGGCACCTGACTTTCATATTTATCTAACAAGATTTGTGAAAGTTCATGAATGGCCCTTGATTTTCTGGGTGAAAGCCCGCAGGGCCTTATGATTTCTTCAATTTCACCAACAGTCAGTTTTACCATTTCTAAAGGGGTGTTTGCCTTGGCAAAAAGGAAGGGCGTTACCTTATTTACCCGTTCATCCGTACACTGCGCGGACAGTAAAACGGCTATAAGAAGGGTATAGGAGTCACTATGTTGCAGCGGAATGGGGGTTTCAGGGTATAATTCCTCCAAAGTTTTTGAAACTTCTTTCGCGATAGTTTTGGCAGAGGGATATTTTTTGGGTCCGGGCATGTATGTTGTCGGTAATTGAATACACTATATATGATATAGTTAATGTGTGAAATTTAGTTCAAAAATTATGTGTGAAATATCGCTCATAAAAAAAACCGATAAACACTGTAATTGATGCAGCATTAATCGGTTTAATTCAAATTTGGACTTAAATATTATTATCTGCCCAAGTATGCTTTCAATAATTTACTTTTTGAGGTTGATGTGCGCAATTTGTTGATTGCCTTGTCTTTAATCTGACGTACACGCTCACGGGTGAGGCCGAAACGCTCTCCGATATCTTCGAGCGACATAGGATGTTCGTGACTGATTCCAAAATAAAGTTTGATCACATCTCGCTGTCTTTCGGTGAGTGAACATAGGGAACGTTCAATTTCATTACGTAGCGATTCCATGTACTCTAGACTGGCATCGGTTTTTGGGGTATTTTTATTTTCAAGTACATCAAGCAGTGAATTGTCTTCACCTTCTACGAAAGGTGCATCCATAGATACGTGACGGGCAGCAACACCCAAGGTGGTTTCAACCTCTTCGGAAGCTATATTGAGGACTTCGGCCAATTCTTCAGAAGAAGGTTCACGTTCAAATTCCTGCTCTAATCTTGAGAATGCTTTGTTTATTTTGTTCAAAGAACCTACCTTATTTAGTGGTAAGCGAACGATACGGGACTGTTCAGCCAAAGCCTGAAGAATAGACTGACGAATCCACCAAACTGCGTAAGAGATGAATTTAAAACCACGTGTTTCATCAAAACGCTGAGCAGCTTTAATAAGACCCAAATTTCCTTCATTGATGAGGTCGCTCAGAGAAAGACCTTGATTCTGATATTGTTTTGCTACAGAAACCACGAAGCGGAGATTGGCTTTTGTAAGGCGCTCCAATGCTATCTGATCACCTGCTTTTATACGTTTTGCTAAATCAACTTCCTCCTCAGGCGTCAATAAATCTACTTTTCCAATCTCCTGCAAGTACTTTTCCAGCGACTGACTTTCGCGATTGGTAATAGATTTTGTAATCTTTAGTTGTCTCATAGAACTGTTATTGATTTTTTAATGGTCTTTCTGTCTGTCCGGAAGGTCAAACCGGGAATAGGACTATGCAAAGCAGTCCAAACACAAAGTTAGGCTTTTTTAAAGCAGTTTGCAAGTTAAACGATATTTTTTGGTGTAATTGTTCAAAAAAAGCTGTTTTTTCCCATTTCTAACAAATAATTAATTTAAGTATTAAATCATTACTGATAAATATTTAACAATAATCAGCCTTGATAAGTTCTTAAGTATTCAGTCATTTCTTTTTTAAAGGTTTATATACGGTGAAAAATATTATGTGTTATAAAAAATGTAAAATGCGCTAAATTTTATTCGAAAAATCTTGTAGGTTGTAAAATAAAAACTATTTTTGTGTTAAATAAAGTTCAAAATGACATAAATGTCGTTCATAAAACTAACTAGTTATGCAACAGATAGGAGAAAGAATTGATACGCTGTGCGGTGCTATGGGGATTTCAAGAAGAAAATTTGCTGAGAAGATCGGGGAAAATCCTTCAACTATTGCATCAATCGTACGCGGCTCAAGTCCTTCAGCCAATATCATCTGTTCTATAATTGAGCACTATCCTGAATTGAATGAGCGTTGGTTGTTAATGGGCGAGGGTCCAATTTGGAAAAAGGATTTGTTTACGGTCTCTTCTTCAGAAGATGAAAAAGGACAGGAAGCACTGAGACAGCAAATTGAGTACAAAAATGAAACGATTAATGCATTGAAGGGTCAGGTTTCAGCTTTGGAAAAAACAGTGGAACTGCTTGAAAAGCAATTAGCTATTCTCGAACAGAAATTTTCACCACATGCAAGAATAGCTTCTTAGATAGTTTGGATTTAGTTTCTTTTTAAAAATTCTTTGCGTCTTTCTGACATTTATGGAAAACAAAGACATGGATATTGTATGGGCATTGGAACAGGCTTCCCGCTATGCCCGAAAGTATACAGAAGCAAAGGAAGAATCACAGCGATTGGAAGATCAGTTGAAAGCGTTGAGAGAATCTTTGGATCAGGCAAAAAAAGAAATAGGTTACCTTTCCAAACTTTCTCAAACACAGCAACAGTACATTGAAAAACTTGAAGAGTGTATCACTCCCAAGGAAGAAAATATAAATAAAGAAACAACAATATTGACCATCCATCGCAGGCCGGTCAAAGAAGATGCGTGTTAATTGTGGTCTCTCTCTTTAAACACATTTTGTGACTCATCTATGGCGATAGGGCGGCAAAAGGTCGCCCTTCCTCGTCAACTAAGAATAAGGAGTTACTCAGTAAGGGACATAATTGCAAAAATTATTATACGGGCAGCAACCTTCGTGGATGCTGCCCGTTTTTTTTTGTTTTGAAACATTCTGCTTATCAAGACTTTGTATAAATAAGTATTTGGCGCTCTGCCATTTTCCGTTTTTTGATACCCTAAGAAAAATCTTTTGCTCAAATTGGAAAAATTGTGGGAAAAAGTGGGAGAAAGTGGGAAAAAGTGATAATTTAGCATTCTAGTTATGACTTAGTCTGTAATGACCTGAAGATTATTAAGTTCCGCAACGAAACATTTTAAGTTTAAGTTGCTGTATTTTAATTGTTTATGTTGGGCTAAGTTTTTTTAAAATTGTTAGCCTGAAAAAGAATGCTTCAATTTCTCGGTGAATATAATTGCAAACTTGACGACAAAGGTCGCCTGCGTATGCCTGCCCCCCTCCTCAAACAGATGGAAGGGATGGTAGAGGCAGGTTTTGTCCTCAACCGCGGTTTCGAGAAATGCATGGTACTCTATCCAAAATCAGCTTGGGCAGCTATCACAGAAGAAATTCAAAAACTGAATCTTTACGTAAAACAAAATCGTGACTTTGTGCGCTACTTTTTTCGTGGTGCCACCGAATTGGAAATTGACAGCAGTCAGCGAATTAATTTGCCTAAAAATCTTTCGGAATATGCCGAAGTTGACAAAGAAGTAATTCTTTTTGCTTACTTCGACCGTATCGAGATCTGGGCCAAAGAACAGTACGACAGCCTGATGGATGATGAACCTCACGATTTCGCAACACTTGCAGAGGAAGTAATGGGTAAAATACAAAGCGGTCATGGAAAATCAGATCTACCATAATCCGGTTCTCCTGCAGGAATGCATCGATGGACTAAATATTCAGCCGTTGGGCGTCTATGTGGATGTTACTTTCGGTGGCGGGGGGCACTCGAGAGCAATGCTTCAGAAAATGGGTGAAAATGCTAAACTGTACGGATTTGATCAGGACGAAGATGCATTGGAGAATGTTCCGGATGATAAAAGATTCAGACTTCTGCCTTTCAATTTTCGTTTCCTCAAACAGAGCCTACGGCTTGAAAGAGTAAAAGAAGTGGATGGCATTTTGGCCGATTTGGGTGTTTCTTCTCATCAGTTCGACACTGCCGACAGAGGGTTTTCCTTCCGTTTCGATGCAGAACTGGATATGCGGATGAATCAGACAGGTGATATTACTGCAAAGGATGTTCTGAACACATACAGTGCTGAAAAATTGCAGGATGTATTTGGTTTTTACGGCGAAGTAAGGAATGCCAAAACGTTAGCGCAGGGTATTGTACAGGCTCGACAAACGAAAAAAATTGATAGAATTTCCGAGTTGCTGCGCATTATGGCACCTTATGTAAAAGGAAAGGAAAACCGATATCTTTCACAAGTTTTTCAGGCACTGCGTATGGAAGTGAATGATGAAATTGGAGCATTGAAAGATCTGTTGGTACAGGCAACCGATATGCTGAAACCCGGAGGTCGCCTGGTAGTGCTGACTTATCACTCTTTGGAGGATAGACTGGTCAAAAACTGGGTTAAAAATGGCAGTTTTGAAGATGAACCGGAAAAAGATGAATACGGCAGGTATAACTGCCCTTTGAAAGCAATAAATAAAAAACCGATTGCACCTTCTGAGGAGGAAATTGAACTTAATCCTAGATCGAGGTCGGCAAAATTGAGAATAGCTGAAAAAGTTGAAGCAGAGGGCTGAGGCTAGTGTTGTAAATTTCTAACTATATTAAAGTAAATTGAGTATTTGTATTGATAATGAGTTTTTTAAGTCCAAAGCCCATTGTCCTCAATCTCAAATCAATAAAAATGGCACAAAACAGATTTAGACCGGCCGAAGACGCTAAACCTGCGGTTACACTGACCAAACGTCGAAAGAGAAGTGGGGCAGAGTCTCCCTTTTTCGGCAGTCTGAATATCAGTGCCTATGTAGTTTTCAAGAATATCAACTTTATATTTTTTATTGCTTTTTTGGGTGTTATTTATATTTCCAATTCCCATTATGCAGTGAAAATTATAAGAGAAATAAAATTTTTGCAGGCTGATTTAGAAAAGACGAGTTGGGAAAGCAATGCAAGAAAATCGGACCTGATGTTTGAAAGTATGCAATCTAGAGTTTTGGAAAAAGTCACACATTTGGGTTTACAGCCTTTGTCAGGAAAACCAAAGAAGATTGAAGTAGAACCGATGAAAAAATAGTTATTGAACAACAAAAATTCAAAAAGTTAATATAAACCGTAGATCATGTTAAACCAAACCAAAATAAAACCCGCAGAAAGCAAGAATGAGATCTTGTGGCGGATTTATGTGGTAATGTTTATCATGTTATTGGGCTGTTTTGTGGTTGTTCTGCGTATTGGAACACTTCAGATTATTGAAGGACCAAAATTGAGAGAACAGGCCGATAGTATGCACATCAGAAAAAGACCGGTAAAAGCTGCCCGCGGTAATATTTTGGCAGATGACGGAAAAAGTCTTTTGGCTACTTCATTGCCTTATTATCAGCTCAACTGGGATCTGAGCATGGTGAATGATGACAGTTTTGCTTATTATCTGGATACTTTATCAAACCTAATGGCAACCTATGTGGACGATGAACTTACCCCGGGGGCATTTCGTGACAAACTTATACGTGCTAAAGATGCTAAAGATAAATATTTCCTAATTCGCAGAAATGTAAGTTATATTGAATTGCAGCGCATCAAGACTTTTCCGATTTTTAACTCTGGTAAAAAATCAAAGAGTGGTCTGATTGTTACTGAAATGTCCAGACGTCAGTACCCATTTAAAATGTTGGCTCATAGGACAATAGGATATAATAGGGTAGTTGACGGAGATGACGCCTCAAAGGATACGCTACAGGTAGGATTGGAAGGTTATTGGAATGATAAGCTGTCTGGAGAAGAGGGCTTAATGTGGATGCAACAATTGAGTAAAGATGTTTGGGTACCTGTAAATGATATTGCAAAAGTTGAACCAAGAGCAGGTAAAGATATTGTGACCACAATTAATATAGATATTCAGGATGTCACTGAAAAAGCACTTTTGGAAGCTTTGCAGGCACATGAGGCAGATCATGGCTGTGCAATAGTGATGGATGTAAAAACAGGACAAATAAAGGCTATTGCCAACATTGGATTCAATGAAGACCGTACACAATATTGGGAGGATTTTAACTACGCAGTCGGAGAAAATGTAGAACCCGGTTCTACTTTTAAGTTGGCATCTATGATTGCACTTTTGGAAGACGGACACGTAAAATTGGATGATACTGTCAATTTGAACAAGGGTAGATGGCAGTTCTATGATGCAGTGATGGAAGATGCCTCGCCTCATGGAATTTATTACACTACACTTGAACATGTTTTTGAGATGTCTTCCAATGTCGGTATTTCAAAAACAATTCATAAATATTATAATGGCAGCAAAGATAAACAGACGCATTTTGTAAGAAGACTAAGTGATATGGTGTTGGATAAACCTACAGGAATTGAAATTGGGGGAGAAAGAGCACCTTTTATCAAAACACCGGACAGAAGTGATTGGAGTGGAATTTCGGTGCCCTGGATGTCAATAGGTTATGAGCTTGAGCTATCGGCACTTCAAATGCTTACCTTTTATAATGCAGTTGCAAACGGAGGTATTATGATGAAACCACAAATTGTCAAGGAAATCAGGTCTTATGGCGATTTATTGGAAAAGATTGATCCTAAAGTTGTTAAGAAAAGAATAGCTTCGAAAAAAACGTTGGAAACCGTAACGCATCTGTTGACAAGGGTGGTGGAAAGTAATTATGGAACAGCACACAATATATACACCCCTCAGTACAGAATTGCCGGAAAAACAGGAACTGCAGTAATCAACTGGAGGGAATACCAGGCCGGCTCAGAATCGAAAAAATACAGGGCTTCTTTTGCAGGCTTTTTTCCGGCCGAAAAACCGGTTTATTCCTGTATAGTAGTGATTACAAATCCCAAAAATGGATTTGGCGGTACAGTAGCTGCACCTGTATTCAGAAAAATTGCCGATTTCTGCTATGCATCTTCAGTGGAAACACATCCACCTATAAACAATGAAAAGTACATATACACTGATGCTACCCTGCCAAAACTGCAGGTTGGACAAAAGGAGGATCTGAAATATTTACTCGAGTATCTGAAAATGCCTTTTAAGGATGTTTCGAAAACTGCCTGGGCCGTAGGATTTGTTGAAAATGATTCCTTAACTCTGCTGACGAGAAGTATTCAGGATGATGTGGTGCCAAATGTTGTGGGAATGGGCTTGAGGGACGCACTCTATCTTTTGGAGAATCGAAGGCTGCGTGTAAAAGTGGTTGGAGTGGGAAAGGTAAAATCTCAATCTGTCAAACCGGGCAGAAGCATAAAATCAGTACAGACAATAACTTTGGTCTTGGGATAATTTTAATTTGAGAACCGAACGGAGTGAGCGCTATAATTTGAAAATTTGAAGATTACGAACAAACAACGAACAACGAACAACGAACAACAAACAACAAACAACAAACAACGAACAACAAACAACGAACAACAAACAACGAACAACGAACAACGAACAACAAAGAACGGATAACATACAACAATGACATTAAATCAATTACTCACAGACATAAAATACGAAAGCCTCGGTCCGGGAGAAATCCTATCGGAAGAGATTTCGGAGATTGTCTTCGATTCGCGCAAAGCGAAGGAAGGGACAGTCTTTGTTGCCCTGCGCGGTACTTTGGTGGATGGTCATGAATATACAGATAAAGCGATAAATCAGGGCTCGAGAGCTATTGTTTGCGAAAAAGTGGACAATAGAAATCCGGAAGTCCTTTATATAATAGTAGAAAACAGTCATTATGCACTGGGACTTATGTCCTGCAATTTTTATGAACATCCGTCCAAAGATTTGAAACTCGTTGGAGTGACTGGTACTAACGGAAAGACAACTGTTGCAACAATTTTATACAAACTGTTTACGGGCTTGGGACAGAAAGTAGGTCTGCTATCAACAGTTGAAAATAGAATTGGCAGCAAAGTAACTGAAGCTACACATACTACTCCCGATGCATTGTCAGTCAACAGTTTATTGGCAACTATGCGCGATGAAGGCTGTGATTATGTTTTTATGGAGGTAAGTTCTCATGCTGCCGATCAGGACCGCATAGCGGGTCTCGATTTTGATGGAGCAATTTTTACCAATATAACGCATGATCATCTCGATTATCACGGGACTTTTCAGAATTATATATACGCCAAAAAGAAGTTTTTTGATCAATTGCCGGCACATGCTTTTGCCCTTGTCAATATCGATGATAAGCGGGGAGCGGTGATGCTTCAAAATACTGCGGCAAAATGTTACAATTATGCCCTGCGCAGTATGGCCGATTTCAAAGCCAAAATCATTGAAAATACAATGGATGGGCTGATTTTGGAATTGGACAATCGGGAATTTTACTCAAGACTTGTAGGAGATTTTAATGCCTATAACCTACTGGCAGTATATGGTGCAGCTATTTTATTGGGTGAAGAGCAAGATGAGATTTTGACAGCACTAAGCAATGTTACTACTGCCGAAGGGCGTTTCGACTATGTCCGTTCCGACGATTCCGGAATTACAGGAATTGTCGATTATGCGCATACCCCTGATGCTTTGGAAAAGGTGCTGCAAACTTTGGTAAAACTTCGAGAAGGCAACGGTAAAATCATAACTGTAATAGGTTGTGGCGGTGATCGGGACAGAGCTAAAAGGCCCATTATGGCAAAAACTGCCTGCAACTATAGCGATCAGGTTATTTTGACATCCGATAATCCAAGAACTGAATCGCCCGAGGCTATTCTGAAAGAAATGGAAGAGGGCGTGCCTGCTTCTGCAAAGATGAAAGTACTGATTATTGCTGATCGCAGGCAGGCTATCAGAACCGCTTGCAGATTGGCACAAAAAGGTGATATCATATTGGTTGCCGGCAAAGGACATGAAAAATACCAGGAAATAATGGGGATCAAGCATCCCTTTGATGATAAAGAAGTGTTGAGAGAAACTTTGAAAATTTGAAAAATGAATACTTATTTGAGAATTTGAAAATGTTAGTTACCAGCTACCAGCTACCAGCTACCAAATACCAGCTACCAGATACCAGCTACCAGATACCAGTACCAGCTACCAAATACCAAATACCAGCTACCAGCTACCAGTTACCAAATACCAGATACAATATAACAATACCTGATACCAAATTATGCTTTTTCATTTATTCGATTTCTTAGACAAATACTATGATTTTCCCGGAGCGGGACTCTTCAGGTACATCACCTTTAGAGCGGCACTTTCTGTGGTAATTTCACTGATTATCACCATCATACTCGGTGGCAGAATCATACGTATTATCAAAGAAAAACAGATGTTGGAAAAACAGCGTGCTTTGGGCTTGCCCGGTGAAGAAATGAAGGCAAAAACGCCGACCATGGGGGGGATTCTCATTCATATGGCCATCCTCATACCCTGTCTCCTATTGGCCGATCTGACCAATGTTTACATTCAGCTCTTGCTTTTATCTACCGTTTGGATGGGCGTTATTGGTTTTATAGATGATTATTTAAAATTAACCAAAAGTAAAGATGGCCTCAGCGGTAAATACAAAGTATTGGGACAGATAGTTTTAGGGATAATTGTTGGAGCGACAATGCTTTATCATGATGATGTTGTAGTGAGGGTGAACAAAACTCAGCTGGAAGCAGGTAAATATGTGGTTGTTGATACGGTTCATGTGCCAATCGCCAATTCAACAGAGAAGGAAGAAATGTATTATGTGAAAACCACGATGACTAATGTGCCATTTTTTAAAGGTAATGAGTTCGATTATAAAAATCTGCTTTGGTTTTTGGGTGATAAAGCCATTTACTGGGTTTGGCTCATATTTATACCCTTTGTGATTTTCATCGTAACAGCGGTGTCGAATGCAGCAAATCTTACGGATGGGATAGACGGACTGGCTGCAGGTACATCAGCAATCATCGGGGTTGCACTTGGGCTTTTGGCTTATGTATCCGGAAATAATATGCTCGCCGAATATCTGGGTGTTTTATATGTGCCCTATGTAGGTGAATTGACCATTTTTACAGCCTGTTTTTTGGGAGCCTGTATCGGATTTTTGTGGTACAATGCCTATCCGGCGCAAGTATTTATGGGCGACACCGGAAGTTTGGCTTTGGGCGGCATTATTGCTGCGATGGCAATTGTGATCAGAAAAGAATTACTTATTCCTGTGCTCTGCGGTATTTTCCTTGCGGAAAATCTCTCGGTAATCATGCAGGTAGCTTATTTCAAATATACCAAGAAAAAGTATGGCGAGGGCCGACGGATTTTTTTAATGTCGCCGCTTCATCATCATTTTCAGAAAAAAGGCATGCATGAGTCCAAAATTGTAACCCGCTTCTGGATTATAGGAATCATGTTGGCAGTAATTACAATTATAACCTTGAAAATAAGATAGTTAATTTTGATCAATTAGTCATGAAGGTGCTCCACGTAACTATTTACCAGGCTCCTTTTATTTTCGCTGCGCGGTCCTTCGGTTCCTCTTTTATCTTTTATCTTTTTCTAATGAACGTCTTCATCAAAGAAATATCCCATTTCTCTATTTTAGTAATCATAATACCTATTTAATATTTTTGGCCTCAT
>CAINVS010000141.1 GCA_903854205.1 uncultured Bacteroidota bacterium
AAGAATGCACGCATATAACTTTGACCCAATTCATTGGTACGTAATTTTAAACCAAAAGGGATTTCAACATAGTTAACATTGTAACGTACTGTTGTGCCGGCAACGAGCGGAAGATTTTCTCCGGAAACAACAGGAACTGCGCTTGCAGCCAGACCTGTCATGTTGTTAAAATAAACAGTATTATCTAATTCTGATTTGGGCAACAGACGACCACCTGATGCATAGCTTAGTTTACCGCCTTTGCCCAATGCAAAGTTACCGCCAAATGTAAATGCATAGTTTTGGCCTTCAGAAAAGTAGTATTCCAATTCAACACCAAAGCCGAAACCAAAGTTTGCCCCATCAGGCACAACTTTTTTATCGTTGCTCGCCATTAGGGAAATAAGCGGGTCAACATGAACCCCAAATTTGAATCCTTGCGCCTGTGTATACACTACACATGCCATGAAGGCCGTTAATAAAGAAAATTTACGTAGCATAGTCGTTGTTTTTAAAATTTTAGAATCGTAATTTTTATTTTTTTAAACTATTTTTGAGGTCAGGTAGTGAAATGACATTTTCAATTATCTGTATTCCGATCTCAAAACATCTTGACATAATTATGAAAGCATCAAAAATCGCACTCTTTTTATTGATTTTCCTAACTGCAAACATCTTTTTTTCTGCCTGCGGAAAAAAATATAAACCCCGAGTAAAATATAAGCCAGAAGTCTCAGATATTAAAATCGATATTGAAGTTCTTCGATTCGATCTTGACCTTCTGTCATTAGACACAGCTAATATAAGCGAAGGTATAGAAAAACTGAAAGAAAAATATGGCGATTTCGTTAAAACTTTCTTTGTTGATATTCTAAATGATGGCAGACCGCAGCCATTAGAGCAAATTGCAATTGCTTTTTTATCAATTCCTGAAACCCGTCAGTTGGGCGACAGCATAAAAAAAACCTATCCTGATCTGAAATTTTTTGAGCAGGAAATTGAAGAAATCCTAAAATACAAAGTTCATTACTTCAGCGAAAAAGTTTTTCCGATACAGAAAGTTTATGCCTTTCATACCTTATTCAAATATGGGGCGATTACCTATGAGGGAATTGCAGGTATAGGTCTCGATTTCTTTTTAGGGGAAAATTATGGCGGCTATATGTCGGTTGAAAATCTGCGCCCGCAGTACAAACGCCGTACGCTGACAAAGGAACACATGTCGACTGCAATAGCCGCTGCAATAGCAGAATTTGCTGTGAGCGAAAATTCAAAATTGGGCGGAAGCCGCATGATAGATCAGATGATTTATGAAGGAAAAAAATTCTATGTAAAATCCTGCCTCCTGCCCAATACTGCTGACAGCATTATTTATAACTTCAGCGATTTTCAGGTAAAATATTGTGAACTTGGGGAAACTGCGCTTTGGGAACATCTAGGCAAGGAAAACCTGCTTTTTTCAAGCAAAAAAAATGATTACCAAAAATACACAATGGAAGGCCCCTTCAATCCTAAAATCGACCTTCCGGGTAATAGCGGTTCCTGGCTCGGTGCTCAGATAGTTATTCAAAATGCAGCCCGTATTCGCAAGGAAATTAGGGCTACAAATCCGAATATGCCGGCCCGCGATATTGACCGCAGAGTCATGGAACAGATTTTGAAAGAAAATGACAGTCAGAAATTTATACAGAAATACAAACCGACGAAGTCTTAAAAGCAGAAGACAGATTGTCAGAAGGAAGATTGTCAGAATTTGTATCAGGTATCAAGTATCAGGTACTAAGACTTTTAACAGGATTGATAAGTCCTAATACTTGATACTTACTACTTGATACCTACTGATACTCCTTTTCTAAGTCCTGATACTTGATACCTGATACTTGATACCTACCGATACTCCTTTTCGTTAATAACTGTTAAATCTGTAACCTTTTTCGAAATTTTACGATAACTTTAGTTGTTGGGTTCTTAGAGCTCATATTCCCATTATAAATTCAATCCTCTAATGAGCAGATTCATATCATTTACAATTGCCATTTTTTCCTGTTTTTCGGCTTGGGCACAGGGTTATATCCTGCTGCCAATGGACGAAATGCAGACCAACCATATGAAGGCTTATGGCATCACTTACAAAGTGTTGGAGCTAAAAAGTGAAGCTTGGTGGTTGTTAAATTATAGAGGCGGAAGTTTTGCCTT
>CAINVS010000142.1 GCA_903854205.1 uncultured Bacteroidota bacterium
AAACAAGACATGACCGTAAAGACTACCATCATAGGTATATAGATGTTTATATACAATATCGTGAAAATATACCAAGTTTGTACTTGGCTGACGACACGACAGAAAAATCAACGAAAGCCAAATAAGAATTAATTTCCAATGCATATTTCGATGGGTGTTTTTTTGTTGAACACTTTCCGAGGCGAAAGATAGAAACAATCCGAATTCAAATCTACTACTTATCATCGGTGCTATTCTGCCAATAAAATCGAGGGGGATGCTCAAGCAAATGATCTTCCCAAAAAACATCATTGGTAACCCAGTAGGTAAATTGGAAAGGATATGCATATTTTTTCACGTTATCATTTCCTTCAGATATCTTGAACCAAGGTTTGTTCGGATTATCCTCAAAATAAAATGATAAATCATTGGGACTGGATATTAATATTTGAAATTTGACACCCTGAAACTCATATGCGTAAAACTGAGCAAGCGATATCCAACTAAGTAAAGGAGCAATAAATTCTTCATTTTTTTTAATCAAGCGGCTTGTATCAACAAAATCAAATATAGGTGTTCCTGTTGTGGGATAATTAATATACTCATCATATGCCCACACGCGAAAATGGCTTGATTTCTCATAATAAACGTTTAAATCAAAATTTGATACATTTTTGAGCCTTACCTCAATAAAAGGTGCACTTCCCTTATCATAATATTCAAAACTATTATTGGGTATTATATATCTAATACTTTTGATATCAAAAAGCCTTCTCTTCGCAATAGTTGGAGCGGGTACTTTGGGTTCACTTTTTTCCGAACATGAAAAAAGGAACGTAAAAAAAATAAGTAAAAAGAATATCCTAAAAACCATTGTGGCTTCTAATTTCATCATTTTTATTGTGTTGACTAGTGTTTTTGATTTTTTAAAAGTTGAAGGCAAACTATCCCGAAGTCTACGATCTGAACAAGGTACAGAAAAGGCCAAGCTGTTTTCCCGAAAACCAATTGCTTTTACACAAAAAAAGACTTGCTCCGATAAGGTCTGCATGGTTATGGTGTAATCAAATTCGCTCTAACAAAAATCATAAAGGCCACGTCTTAAATAGCTGTATAGTTTTGGGGGAAGATAAGTTTGTTAATTTAGCATAAATTGTTTAATTGTGCATTTGTTTCCTTCGTTGTAAAAGATAACAGTAGCAATAATATCTCGTTCATAGTAGGATTTTTGGGCGTGTTCATTATTAATAAATTTTATGTAATCAAGATTTCTGGAGTGATTGCTAAAGTTTGACGCATAGAACAATGCTAACGATTCCAATTCTTGCTGATTGGGCTGGTCATATGATTCTTTTTTAGCGACAAATAATATGTGGCCGTAGAGACTTCCATCGTACGCGAAAAGCGCTTTAAATTTTAGATTATTGTGGTATTGTAAGTTTGAGCTTGCTTGACTACATGAAAATAGACATACAGCAATGTTGAATAACACTAGTTTCCAATGCATATTTCAAAAGAATTATAAACTTGTGCAGCACGATCAGTTATAGGCATATAACAAGGAGAAAGTTAGTCCTCTCTAGTCAAATAGAAAAACACCTTATGTTAATTTATTATTAAGCCGCATATTTTTCGTGAAAGCAGCATTGCTTCCCTGTCTCACATGATGTACAATCGGAAATCGGAAATCATGTAATCGGAACTCGTAAATCCCTACTCTTCCCCCGTAAAAAACGCCAAACGCTCCATTTGCGTGGTTTCGATGCTCAAAAAACCAAATTCCTGCATCACCAGGCCCCGGATGCGGTAC
This sequence comes from uncultured Bacteroidota bacterium, assembly GCA_903854205.1. Lineage (GTDB taxonomy): Bacteria > Bacteroidota > Bacteroidia > Chitinophagales > Saprospiraceae > Saprospira. The sequence continues at coordinate 1,790 of CAINVS010000142.1, forward strand.
AAGCCCCGGCCCCGAAACGGCACCTGACCATCGGCGCGAGGGAAATGCACGGTATCAAAAAATGCGCCGTTTTGATCGATCCAGGTGCCAAAATGCATGCGCTGCCCCTTGATGGTGCGGGTATCTTTGCGGCATACATAATAACCCACCAGCATCACCCGCCGGCCCAGGTGTTGGGGCAAATCGGCCGCGCAAAGTCCCAGGCCCTGGGCTTTTTCCTCGGGCGTAAGCAACTCGAAAGGACTGCAAAGCGGAAAACCCAGCAATTCCATTTCATCAAAGGCATCGAGGGTGGTGGTCGCATCCAGCTGTGGCAGTTGAAATACCGGACTTTCATCGCCAAAAAGGGTAGGGGTGTGCAGCACGTTTTTTTCGGCAGGCGCCATCACGCGGTTGCGCTCCCACAGGAGTTCGGTTTTGCTCAGGCCGGTAAAACGAAATGCGCCGATGCGAATCAGTAGTTCCAGCTGACAGCGCGCAATATTCACCCGGCGGATAAAATCTTCCAGGCTCCGAAATGGGCCATATTGTTTGCGTTGCGCGACCAAATGCAGGGCATTTTGCTGCTCAAATCCCTTTAAATGCACAAAACCAAGGTAAATATCGCTGCCTTCAATATGGGTCAGGTAGCCGCTGCGGTTGATGTCGGGTGCGTG
>CAINVS010000143.1 GCA_903854205.1 uncultured Bacteroidota bacterium
CCGACTATTCAGGATTTTTTAGACAGCCATCTGCTCATATACAATTTTGAGGAAACAATAATTGGCGAAAAGACAGCCTGGAAAAAAAATAAAATTCCTAATATGACTTACTGTTATACCGGTGTTATAAGGAGTTTAAATGAATTGGAAAAATATGAGCATGAATTAAGTAGATTAGAAAGCATAGGCAATTTAAAAGTAAAGAAATTCAAAATAAAGAATGAATCTTTTTCATTAACATTTAATCTTGAAAAACATCATATCAATCAATTTGAATGGGAAAAAATACATCCTAGTGCAATTGATTTATCTGAACCTTTAAAAAAATATTTATTGTAAGCCAGCTCCAATAGCAGATTAGTAAAATAATTATTTTTTATTAAACATATTCATAATTCAAATGAGTAATATTTTAGCTGTTTACTGCTAGCACATAATTTATACCCATGGACAGCTCCCATCACGACGAACGCATCGCAATGATGTCTTTTGCCTCAGTTTATCCGCATTATATAACAAAAGTTGAGAAAAAAGGCCGGACAATTGCCGAACTGCATCAGGTAATTGAATGGCTGACAGGTTTTGACGATTCAAAGCTGCAGGAACTCATTGAAACAAAAGTGAGTTTTGAGACCTTTTTTAAACAGGCCAAACTCAATCCCAATGCAGGGCTCATCACCGGAGTCATCTGCGGATATCGGATAGAAGATATCAGTAACCCACTGACTCAACAAGTGAGGTATTTGGATAAATTGGTGGATGAATTGGCAAAGGGAAAGAAAATGGAAAAGATTCTAAAGGGATATAACTAAAAAAACTCCTTACAACGCCTGAAAAATTAAAATGTTTAACTTTTAAAAACTTGTCCCTGAGAAATTTAAAAGCATACTTTTTTAACTTATACACTTAAAGGGATATTTACTTTTTGGGATTTCTGAGTCTTATTTAAAAAATTCAAATAATACTTTTTGTAAAAAATACACTAACATATTATTTATTTTAACTTTGTATCTGAGTGCAAAGTCTGCGAATCCTGGCTTGATTAAATAAATTAGGATTATAAAACGCTAAAATCTTGATTTTCATCCTAAATTCAACCCTTGATTCTCACAATTATAATTTTTTCCACATTATTAAAGCTGATTGATATGCTTAAAAGTCTTTTTTTGGTAATCATGATGATTTTATCAGTTCAAGCTAAATCCCAAATAAACCTGATAAATCAGGATATTGAAAGACGAATTGATGAAATCATTGAAAAAATGTCTCTAGAAGAGAAAGTAGGCCAAAGCTGTCAAATTACCTTGGATGCAATATTAAAGAGAGATATTTCAAATAATGTGATTGAGCCAATACAAATTGATACTCAAAAACTAACAGAGGCATTGGTAAAATATCGTATAGGCTCAATATTGAATGTCGGTGCTCATACACTTAGCATAAAAGAGTGGGATTATATACATAAAAATATCCACAGATATTATAGAGAAAATATTATTAGTGTGCCGATAATCTATGGCATAGATGCGATACATGGAGTAAATTATACTGTAGGGGCAACATTATTTCCTCATGAGATTGCATTGGCTGCCAGTTGGAATCCTGAACTTGCCAAACAATTTGGAGAAATTACAGCTTATGAAACCCGCGCATCCGGTATTCACTGGAATTTTTCGCCAGTACTAGACCTTGGCAGACAACCACTTTGGTCAAGATTTTTCGAGACCCTTGGCGAAGATCCCTACCTTGCCTCCGAAATGGGTAAGGCAATTGTTAACGGATATCAGGGAAAAGATAAAGTAGATGCTTATCATGTGGCGGCCTGTCTTAAGCATTTTGTGGGTTACAGCAATCCGCAAAGCGGCAGAGACCGTACTCCGGCTTGGATTCCTGATAAAATGATGGCAGAATTGTATTTACCACCTTTCAAGGCAGCTGTAGAACAAGGTGCCCTTACATTGATGATAAACAGTGGCGATGTAAATGCCGTTCCCGGACATTTAAATTATGAATTGCTAACAAAAATACTTAAAGAAGAATGGGGTTTCAAAGGTTTTACTGTTTCCGATTGGGAAGATTTCGACTTTCTGCATAATATACACAATACTGCGGATGATATTTACGATGCTATAATAAAAGGGTTCAATGCTGGTGTTGATATGAGCATGGTTCCTTATTCACCTCAGTACAAAAGCTATTGCGAATTGATGATACGTGCAGTCAAAGAGGAAAAAATTAAGGAAGAAAGATTGAATGATGCTGTGAGAAGAATTCTGCGGGTAAAGCTCTTAATTGGATTATTTGAAAAAAACAGCAATCAGGCCGAAAATTACAATAATTTTGCAGCTGAAAATCATAAAAAATTGGCGCTTGATGCAGCATTGGAATCGATAACACTTTTAAAAAATGACAAAAACATTCTTCCATTATCAGCAGACAAGAAAGTCCTATTGGCGGGCCCCTGCAGTGACAATTTGATTTATTTGAATGGCGCATGGACTCATACCTGGCAGGGCGATGATGCCAAATATAATACAGTTGGGGCCAAAAACATCAAAGAAGCCTTTCAGCAAAAAATTGGAAAAGACAAGCTTCTCTTCTCTAAGGCATGTGAGCTCTATTTGGAAAAAGGCTACGAATCAAGTAAATTAGTCAATTTAAAGGAATTTCAAAAATATGCCAAAAAAGCCGATGTAATAGTGCTCGCATTGGGTGAATATCCTTCAACTGAAAAACCTGGAGATATAAGATCACTGAATTTGAGTAAAGAACAGCTCGAATTGGCAAAAATAGCATACGCCACAAAAAAACCGGTCATTTTGGTTTTGACAGAGGCTAGACCCAGAATCATTAGAGAAATTGTTGATGAGGCAACTGCTATAGTGCATACCTATCTGCCGGGAGATTTTGGGGGAGATGCCTTAATAAAATTACTTTACGGTGAAGCAGATTTCAGCGGTCGTTTGCCTTTTACTTATCATAAGTATGACGGTCAAATTGAATTTTACGATCATCCGCGTTCAGTTGCAAAATCGAAAGCAGGCAGTTTCGATGCATTTAATCCACAATGGGAGTTTGGTTACGGTCTAAGCTATAATATGCCTGAATATAAAAGTCTCAATTTGGACAAAACAACTCTAAAAAGCGGAGAATCGATTAGAGTAAGTGCAAAACTTGTGAATAAAGGAAAAAGCAGTACAAAAGAAGTTGTACAGCTTTATATTTCTGATCTTAAAGCATCTTCAGTCCCAGCCGGAAAAAGACTTTGTGCTTTCCGGAAAGTTGAATTGAAAGCTGGAGAGGAGCGGATAATTGATTTCTTAATTTCTGAAAAATCTCTTTATTTTGCCGATGCCAATGGAAAAATGGTGCTTGAAAAAGGTGCATTTAAAATATCCCTCAAAAACTTATCGGCAGAGTTCAAATTGGACTAAATATTTTAAAAAATTAAAAATACAAACTTAACATGGCAGGAATTATAATTGACAATAAAGCACAGGAACTAATTGGTAACAATGATTCGGGAATGACCAATTACACTGCTTTATTTACTTTGGTTACAGTGTTTTTTTTCTGGGGTTTTGTTGCAGCAAGTAACGATATTTTAATTCCTGTTTTTAAGGATACATTTAAGCTGACGCAAATGCAGAGCCAAATGGTGTCATTGGCTTTTTATGTAGCTTATACAGTTGGTTCCCTTATTTATATGCTCGTATCATTCCTAAGTGGCTCCGATTTGATAAATAGAATTGGTTATAAAAATGCCTTGTCACTTGGCCTTGTAGTTTCTGCAGTTGGCACCTTACTTTTTTATCCGGCTGCCAATATGGGCTCATTTGAACTTATGCTTTCAGGGCTTTTCATTGTGGGTTTGGGCTTTTCATTGCAGCAAACAGTTGCTAATCCTTTGGCGATAGCACTGGGACCTGTAAATACCGGTTCTCAGCGTCTTACCCTTGCCGGTGGCATTAATAATTTAGGTACAACTATAGGGCCGCTTATTGTGAGTTTTGCTATTTTTGGTTCTGCAGCTTCTTCTAACACAACAGCCAGTATTGAGAGTGTAAAAATTCCATACCTCATATTAGGCGCTGCTTTTTTGATAGTAGCAGTGTTTCTTAAGTTTTCGAAATTACCCGACCGCCCTCAGGTAGCAGATGCAAATGACCTCGATATTCCATATAGCAGAAAAAGTGCATTGCACTATCCGCAACTCCTAATGGGCATGATTGCTATCTTTGTTTATGTTGGAGTAGAGGTAGCTACGGCAAGTAATTTGCCTGCCTATATGGAAACTAATCTTGGTTTTAAAACCAATGAAATAGCACCATACATTTCACTCTATTGGGCCAGTTTGATGATTGGTCGCTGGACCGGTGCAGTGGAGGCTTTTACTGGAAAAACCAATCTTAGAAATATATTTAGATTCATTGCGCCTTACCTGGCTTTTGCTGTTTTCTTATTGGTAAATGCTATTGCCAACCACGATTTAAGTCCCTTTTATATTTATGCGGTTGTTATACTGGTTTTAATTGGAGCAGATATTGCCAGTAAGGGCAATCCTGCAACTATGCTGTTGATTTTTTCTTTTTTAGGCATTGCAGCACTCTCAATCGGTATGCTTGGCACTGGAATGTTAAGTGTTTATGCATTTATCTCTGTAGGACTCTTTTGCAGTACCCTTTGGCCATGTATTTTTGCATTGGCTATCAGCGGTTTGGGCAAGCATACCAGTCAGGGCAGCAGCTTTCTGATTATGATGATAATGGGGGGGGGAATTATAAGCTGGCTTCAAGGTTTGGTTTCCGATATGTCTTCTATAAACTTTAGTTTTATCATTGGGATTATCTGCTTTGCATATCTTGCATTTTATGCTTGGATTGTAAAAGATATCCTTAAAAAACAGGGATTAAATTTTGATAAAAAGTAAGCTGTTTAGATTTAAGTTTTTTCTATAAATTTCCCAAATAATATAAGCTATAACTGACTTTTCTTTAATTTCAGTACAGCTAAATTTATTGTTATGTACAAAATAGAATTTGAAAAGTTTTTTTCCTACTCATTCTCTCTCGACTGTGTGATATTTGGATTTAAGGATGATGAAATAAAAGTGCTATTGGTCAAAAGAGCTATTGAACCCTATAAGGGCCTTTGGGCAATTCCTGGAGATTTGGTTTATCCGGACGAAGATCTTCCCGAAGCTGCGGGAAGGATTTTGAATGACCTTACTAAATTAAATGGAATTGAAATGCATCAGACTCAGACCTTTGGCAATCCAAAGCGTCATCCACAAGGTAGGGTTATAACCTGTGCATTCCTCGCTTTGGTCCGTGTTGACGAATTAAACGCTGTAGCATCTTCATGGGTCGATGAAATTCAATGGGTGCCAATTGATAAGGTTCCCCAACTTGCTTTTGACCATAATCTGATCTTAAATAAAACCTATGAAATTTTAAAACAAAAATTGGAACGCGAGCCAGTTTGTTTTGATATGCTTCCCTTGAAATTTACGCTTAACGAAATGCAGAAGCTTTATGAATATGCATTCAAAACAGAAATGGACAAAGGAAATTTCAGAAAAAAATTAAAGCAGCTTCCCCTGGTGAAGCACGATGAAAAGCAACAATATGTAAAACATAGACCTGCCAAACTTTTCTCTTTCGATCAGACTGAATTCAAAAAATTATCTGAAGAAACTGACTACATTTTCAAAATGTAATTTTTTAATGCCTTATTGTAAAAATTACTATTATTATTTTGAGAACAATTAAATAATACTTATGTTTATGTAAATATTAATTTATTTATTGTTCTCAAAATTAAAAAATCATGAAAACTTTATTCAATTTACTCATCGCCTTAAGTGGCATTACTTCATTGTTTGCTCAAAACACGATTAACTTCAGTGCTTCTGATAACTGGACAGGTTATATGAATGTATTTGAATTGCCTGCAAATGGCGGCGCCTATTTATTTGGGTCGGCATGGGGAGTAGCTGATTTGAAAACTGTAATTGATTCAACGGCTAACACAATTACCCTTAAACCGAATTACAATACCTATGCCGATAATCCAACAGATCCTTATTGGGTTGACACAGTAGCCAATGTAGGTAAGAAGTCTATGGAAGCATCTACTTTTGTTGAGCCGGGTGCAACTTTCAACCAAAACAATCTGACTTTTTCTGGAACTGTACTTTCTAATACGCTTGATACAAACTATACAGCAAGCTTTTTTATTAAAGCATTGGATCCTGCTAACGGATATCAGGATGCTTTTGGTGGCACAAAGGTTACCGAACTGCCTGCAAGCGGCAACTTTACTGTATCTGCTACCTCAACTGAATTAGCTACAGGTTTAATTGTTCAATACGGTTTTGTTGTAAAGGGCAGAAATGGTAATCCTGCAGATGAGCAGGATCTGGGTTCTGTGGTAATTAGCGCACCTGCAACTGCTATTACTTCAATTGCTGCAAACAATGATTTCAGCATCAGCCCAAATCCTGCAAGAGAGACGCTTACTTTAAATAGCTCAGAACTATTTGAAGACTACAGAATTTTCAATACTGTAGGTCAGTTGGTGCTTAGCGGAAAATACAATAACCAAATTGATATTTCTGCTATCAACCCTGGAAATTATTACATAGAGCTTTCAAACTCAGCTAAAAAGTCTGTTAAAGCATTTGTAAAGAAATAAGTAAAAATTTAGATTTTGTTTAAATAGTAGTTTTTTTAAGTTAGCAATTTGTATTAAATCTCTAAGGGGCTGTCCGAACTATCGGTCAGTCCCTTTTTGAATGTAAAAGGCAGTCCAAAAAGTCTGTAAATGCTCAAATTAATTTTATATGCTTAATGGATGAAATCAAATCTCAGGATCTAGAAATTAACCCCTGTATACAAACAAAAAAGCCACCCGAAGGTGGCCTAATCTGTTAAATTTATCTGTAATTGTTATGTCCCGATAGACTCTTATTGCTGAAACACCCTTACATAGTCAACAATCATTTTTTGTGGAAATACTGTTGTAGCATCTGGATTTCCGGGCCAATTACCACCTACAGCTACATTAAAAATAAAGAAAAAGCTTTCGTCGAATTCCCCCAAATCGGCAGCTGTAGTATTTAAAACATGGTATTCGATATTGTCGCGGTACCATTTTATAGAATTTGTGTCCCAAACAATAGAAAATACATGAAACTCATCATTAAATCTTCCAATGCTTAAGATATTTGATGCACCTGATTGAACTCTTTGCCCGTTTTGGTCGGCCCAATGTGCAGTGCCATGAACTGTTTTGTCTCCATTAGTACTGCCTATCATTTCCATAATATCTATTTCGCCACATGCCGGCCAACTTACTGAACTGATATTATCGCCCAACATCCACAATGCGGGCCAAATTCCCTGACCAAATGGCATTTTTGCTCTGATATCAATACGGCCGTATTTAAAGGATTTAAGCCCTTGTGTCTTGATTCTGGATGAAGTATAATTCTGTCCGCCAAAACTTTCCTGCTTTGCAGAGATGGTCAATAATCCATTTTCGACTGCAGCATTTTCAGTACGGTAATATTGCAGTTCATTGTTTCCCCAGCCCCAATTTCCTGTTCCGATTTCATGTGTCCAATCGGAGGAAAGACTATTACCATCGAATTCATCATTCCAGGCCAAGGTCATGTTCGGATAACTGAGTGGGGTAGAATAACCCTGGTTGAGTAAAGAATCAGCATTAACACTAACAGTATCAGTTTTTTCGATAAAATCACTGAATGTAGTGTGTGCGCGAGATTTGATACGGTAAGTGCCACTCTGTGTATAAGTATAATCGGCTATTCCATCATTTGTTTGTATAACTGTGGAATCATTGTTCCTAAAAAAGGTAACTGTGTAGAAATTAACCTTATCTGCCTGAGCAATCACCTCTACATTTCCACCATTTGCAGCAACAGTAGTTCTTAAATTTTCCGGCAGCACAACCGTTTGAATTATCGGTTTTTTGCAGTTGACAAACAGTAGTAGTCCGAAAATTAAAACTGTAAATTTCATAAGTAGGTATTTATTGTTGAATAATATCATCGATGTAGAAAGTGCCTGCATTAGCTACGTTCCAACCTGGGAAAAGCACGAGTCGGTCGTAAACGCCGGAAGTAGATCCTGTAAAGTCGACAGATACGCTTTGCCAGCTGTTAGCAGTGGTTACATTTACATCCAATTCTACAAAATCGTTTGTATTGGCCGAATTTTCAATTTTAACTCTAAATGTACCTGTCGTTGGCGCCCAAACTTTTAGTGCTATTCTTGTATTTGTAGAAAAATTGAGCGGATCGGTCAGGTCGAAAAGGAACCCAGACCAGGTTTGGTTCCCATGAACAGTTTCCAAAACTTTTGAACTGCTGTTGATGCCAGTTTGATCAGGATTGTTGACAACGGCGGTAGTACTGTTACCGAAAACCGTTATGCCCTGAACCGTACTTTCAAAATTGATTGGCAGACTCATAGTAGGAGAATTATTGCCACCACTTACAAAACCTTCGGGAATCAATTTCAAATACCACATCAAACCTCCTGCATGATGCTTATACTGCAACCAAAGTGAGGTATCTGTAAGTGCAAGGATTTTGTAAGTATGCACACCACTGTAAAATCCGATGAAAGCATCATTTGAAATACTGAGGGTCGTATCGTTGCCTTCGGTCAATGTCCAAGTTTCACCAATCTTATTATTGTAAGGTGCTGTATAGTCGCCTAAGTTTTGATAGGATCCCGGAAAATTTGCCGCTAGTGAATTGTGAACATAAACATTGTTGTTGTTCACCATGTCGAATTTAAACTCATTCAGGTAAAAGGTATAGCGGTCGTCATAAAGCCCAACATTTTCTTTGTCATTAGCACCTGCAGCCCACCATTGAGGATAATTGCCAGCAGTACCTGTAGGATCGGGACCTACACCAAAATGTGCAGGTACCAGTGAATCGATATGCCAGGTTTTGAAACCGGGGCCATTGATGCCTCCAGTAAGACTGTTAAAGAGCGGATTGTCCAGTAAGGTAAAATCGGTTTGTGCAATCTGAATCTGCTGTGTGCTGGAAACGCTGCCACCTTTTGTAAAAATGGTCAATTTTACAGCATAAGTCCCTGCATAAGGATAAATTCCGCGAACATTTGACCCATCGGCGCTCAGTCCGTTTCCTAAATCCCATTTTGCAATAACATTTGGATTTGTTGCCCTAAATTCAATAATATTGTTGCTTGTTGAACTGGCAGCATAGGTAAAAGCTGCATCTTCAGGCTTGGGAGGGTCACCAAGCATAGGTTCATATTTTTTACAGGATACTGTAAGAATAAATGCAAACAGTGGCATTATAAGAAATTGTAGATTTTTCATGATAATTGCTTTTAATAACCTGAATTTTGATCCCATCTGCCTCCGGCAAGGTCTATTTCAATTTGCGGAATTGGAAAAAGTTCATGTTTATTTAACTGAAAACCATTGATATTTGTTGCAGCCTGTCCCGTTCTTACTAAATCAAAAAATCGATGTCCTTCGCAGGAGAGTTCCAAACGGCGTTCATTCCAGATTTCCTGCACTGAACTGATATTGATACTTGACATACCAACTCTGTTACGTACCTGATTTAAATAGTTTTGAGCAGAGCCACTGTTGCCATTTTGATAATGGGCCTCTGCAGCCATAAGTAAAACATCAGCATATCTTATAACCCGATAGTTCACCGGACTTGTCAGGTCATCGTCTGGCAGGCCAATCTCGCCCTGTCTTTTAATATATTTGTTGTTGTAAAAGCCAGTATGGCCTCCAGCACCAACTGCGTAAGTGATAGAAGCTGAATTAGGCTGAGCAGCAATAAAGGCATCGATATCCAAAACAGTCAGATCTCTTCTAGGGTCGGTTGCAGTAAAGGCATCGTATAGGTTTTGTGTAGGCAGATTGTAACTATTACCATCGCCGTAAACAGGCCCATTGTATTGTCTGATACCATGAAAACCGGGGCCGGCATTGCCTTCCAGACATACCAGACAGCCATAGCCTCCACCTTCTGCTCCTGTGTACTGCACATCAAAAACTGTTTCGCTATTGTTTTCGTTGGCTACAGTGAACAAGTCTGAATAATCGGCGATCAGACTGTAAGTGCCGCTGTTTATTACCTCGTCGAGTATCTGAGCAGCATTTGCATATTTATTCTGATAAAGATAAACCTTGCCGAGCAATGATTGAGCAGCTCCTTTTGTAGCCCTGCCTTTGGCTCTGGCAATTACAGGAAGTACAGCAGCAGCTTCTGTTAAATCTTTCTCAATCTGGGCATAAACTTCAGATTTTGGTGACCTGTCCAATTGGGTAACTTCGCTTGCGCCAATTCGATTGTTGATGATTAAAGGTACATCACCAAAGAATTTGACGAGTTCGAAATAATAAAATGCACGAAGGAATTTGGCCTCTGCCAAAATTTGGTCCTTACCACTGAAATCGATATTGTTTTGAAATTCTAAAATGTAGTTTGCGCGGGTTATTCCCGCATAATTCCAGCGCATAATGCTGCGTAGTTCATTATTTACAGCACCGTGCGTCATTGCATCGATCTGATGCAACCCTTCGGTATCATTGGCACTTTCGCCGCCTGCAATAGTATTATCCGAAGCAATTTCTCCAATCCAAACCGACAGAAAAGAGGCCTGAAGGAGGTCGTATGCACCTACCAAAGCCCGTTCATAATCATCGGGAGTCTGAAAATAATTTTCTGCATCCTGGCCATAAGGCGGATTTACATCCAAAAACTTTTTGCAGCTGCCAAAACTTATAAAAATAAGAATCAGTGAAAGCAATTTAGCGTTTATCAATAATCTTTTCATAGTCTTAAAATTTTAAAATTACACCGCCCATAATTGTTTTAGCCTGAGGATAAAATCCGAAGTCTACCCCCGAAGAAAGGGTACCGGCTGTTGGACCGATATCCGGATCGAATCCTTTGTATTTAGTGATGGTGAAAAGATTATTTGCTGCAATATAGAATCTAAGTGATTCGGTTTTAACTTTTTTCAACAATTTCGATGGCAAAGTGTAGCCCAGCTGGATATTTCTTAGTCTTAAAAATGAGCCATCTTCAACGTAGTAATTTGAAAAAACATTGTTTCTGGTTGGTTCAACAGTGAGACGCGGATGAATGTTGCTTGTACCGGGACCAGTCCATCTGTCAATCACATAATCAAGTTGATTGGCATAAGGCTGATTTCTTTCGTAATTTCTAATAATTTCTTGACCTACAGCTGCATACAAATTTGCTGAAAAGTCGAATCCTTTAAAGAACAAAGAAAGTGAAAATCCAAATACAGCATCAGGTATAGCAGAGCCAAGCATTTTTTTGTCTGTATCATTGCTGAAATTGATGACACCATCGCCATTTTGGTCAACAAATCTAAAATCTCCAGGTTTGGCGCCATCCTGTACAACCGACGAAGCATCGATTTCTTCCTGTGACTGGAAAATTCCGGCAGTTTCATAACCATGAAAATAACCAATCGAATATCCTTCTTCGAATCTTGTTGCGACATTTCCGCCAACGCCAAAATAGGCACCGGGTAAATAATCAACACCTTCTGGTACTTTAGTAACGATGTTTTTAATCAAAGTTGTATTAAAATTCAGGCTGTATTTCAGACTATTGAATAGGGTAGAATTATATCCCAATTCAATTTCGAAACCTTTATTACTCACATTTCCTGCATTGATAAATGGAGCAGCTCCACCCGGTCCATAGGAACCGATTACAGCAGATACATCGGGCTGGAAAAGTAAATTATAGGTGTTTTTGATAAAATAATTTAAAGTTAAATCGAGCGATTTGAAAAAGGTAAGATCCAAACCTGCGTTGAACTGTCCGGTAGTTTCCCATTTTAAATCCGGATTAGACGCTCTGCCCAGCGCCACACCTGTGGTTATCACATCATCAAAAACATAGACACCTTCGCCATTGAGCAGGGCACGATAAGCAAAATTGGCAATCTGGTCATTGCCCGAAATACCATAGCTCAATCGCAATTTGCAAAAATCGATAAATTTGCTATTAAAAAAATCCTCTTCTGAGATAAGCCATGCACCAGAAATAGTAGGAAAATAGCCATAACGGTTGTTCTTACCAAATTTGCTTGAGCCGTCTGAACGAAGGATTCCTGAAACCAGGTATTTAGATTTGTAGGCATATTCAGCTCTCAGAAATGCAGAAAGTAATCTTTCTGTAAATTCAAATGAACCTGTATTGTTTAAGTATCCGCCAGCAGCCGTATTTGCCGAAATATCAGCAAATTCTATTGAGTTATTGGGAATATTAAAGGCTGTACCGTTCAATGCATTCCCTTTTCGATGAAAAACACTGATACCGCCAGTGGCTTTAATCTTATGCAGACTATCAATATTTTGCTCGTAATTTAAGAATGCCTCATAGTTCAAGTCGGTGTAAGTGGCGCGCTGTTCAAAAACTGAGGAACCTCTTTCTACAAAAACATTGTCAGCAATTTCTACCTGAGGTGCATCCAAATTGGCATTGAGTGCAGTATTGGCGTATTTGCCGGTTCCGTACCATGCCAAGGGAGAAAACACTTTAGTATCGACAATTGCAAAATTATAATTCAGCCTGTTGGTGAAAAATAAATTCTTTGTAATTTTGTACTGAAGCTCCTCTTTGCCTACAAATTTATTAGCCCAAGTAAAATTGTAGGTATTGTTTATTTGAGCAATCGGGTTGATGATATCGGCTACTTCTTCCAAATAGCTATAGTTTCCATCCGGTGTTCTGATTGGTTCATTTGGGAAAGCATTGATGGTATTATACAGTACTGAGCCAATTCCGTTTTCGGGTAAACCTTTGCGATATTCATTTGAGAACAGCAATACAGAATTCAACTGCCAACGGTCATTTAAATCTGAACTGATATTTACTTTACCATTATAACGCGAAAAGTGAGCCTTGTCTCTTCCTACAATACCATCCTGATTGTAGTAAGTCAAGCCCAATGAATAACGGGTAGATTTTGAACCCCCACTCATCGATAAATTGTAATTTTGAATCGGAACAGAAGAGAAAATACTATCCTGCCAACTTGTGCCGATGCCCAAACCCGTATTGTTGAAAGGCATTGGCTGACCTGCAGTGCCGAACATTTCATTTTTTATAACTGCATATTCTTCAGCGCTGAGCAGGTTCAATTTTTTTGCGGTCTGTTGAAAACCAACATAGGTTGAAAATTCAAATTTAGGTTTAGAATTGAGCACCCCTTTTTTGGTCTCAATAATAATGACTCCATTTGCGGCTCTCACACCATATATACCAGCAGTAGCATCTTTTAACACATTGATTGATTCGATGTCATTTGGATTAAGTGCATTGAGTCCTTCTGAATCATAAATGACGCCATCGACCAAAATAAGCGGGTCATTATCGCCAAAGGTCGAAAGACCTCTTATTCTGATACTGGATGAACCTCCGGGGGAACCGGAATTGGTATTGATGCTTACTCCGGCTACCTTACCCTGTAAGGCCTGATCGACCCTAGACATATTCATCTTTTCAAGGTCTTCACCCTTTACTCTTGAACTGGCACCAGTGAGTTCTTTAGCTTTTGCCCGACCGTAACCGATGACAACAATCTCGTCTTTTAAGATCTCCTCCGCTTGCATGGAAACACTTAATTCAGTTCTTCCGGCTAATAAAATTTCCTGACTCTGATAACCCACATAAGAAAACACAAGAATTATCTCTGGATTATTTTCGTAACCTAAAGAGTAATTCCCATCAATATCAGTCGTGGTACCTGTTTGTGTGCCTTTAATTACAATGGAAACACCCGGTAGCGCCTGGCTGTTTTCATCGCTAACATTTCCTTTGACTGTTTTGGATTGACCAAAAGAATTTAAGGTAAAAAGCGTTAAGAAGATTGCTAAAAATTGAAATATTTTCATAAACTAGAGTTTTGATTGCATAAAAATATGACATTTTGTAAAAAATACAAAAAGGTAGCTATTTTTATTTTGATTTCTCAAAAATATTTGAAATTTTGTTTTTATTTAATCAAAAGTTAAATGATTTTTGCATGTTATTGTAAATTATACAATAATTTAATCTTAACTTTAGAACACTTTAAAATTTTCTTCATTAGCCTTAATGTAACCTATTTGACCATGAAAAAATCCAACGACCCAATAAGGCTTCTTTTATCATTGCTTATAATGTTTTTTAGTTTTGGAAAGACAGTTTATTCGCAAGTTTTAAGACTAAATGGCACAGCTTTGACAGCATCAGGAGGGTCTCCTTCAAATTGTACAGCAGGTGGTTACAAAACACTCAATTCTGCTACTGTCAGTGGCAATTGTGTGACTTTTACAACTGGAGGATTTCAAAATGGCGCAATATGGGCATGTTCCTGTATCAATCTAAATCATTAGATTTAAGGCCTATTGTATTAAATTCATTTTTAGAACTTATTTTAAATGTAAATGAAAGTTTTAAAACTATGTAAAAATTATGAATTGTAAAATAATTATACAAAAATGAGAATCATAGTAGAAAGCGGCTCCACTAAAAGCGATTGGGTTCTTTTGGATGAACACAATTACAGAACTTATACATCAACTATTGGCTTAAATCCCTATTTTCATGATGAATTTACAGTATACAATCACTTATCAAACAATGAAATGTTATTCAATGCTGCTCCTTTTGTCAAATCTATTCATTTTTATGGTGCGGGATGTTCTTCTCCAGACCGATGCAATGTTATAGAAAGATCCTTAAGCAAATTTTTTCAAAATGCTTATATATACGTAGGACATGACCTGGATGCCTGCGGATATGCTACCTACAGAGGCAAACCTGTTATTGCCTGCATCATTGGCACCGGTTCAAATTCCTGTTATTTTGACGGTATTAAAGTTTACGAAGAAGTGCCTGCATTGTCATATATTTTGGGAGATGAAGGAAGCGGGACCTATTTCGGAAAGCAGTTACTTAGTAAATATCTTTACAGGCAATTGCCCAAACATCTTCAAATTGATTTTAATGAACTTTACAAGACTGATAAAGATGAAATATTATCAAATGTATATTTAAGTTCACAGCCAAATGTTTATATTGCATCATTTGCTACCTTTTTATCAAGGCACAGTAATGATCCTTTTATCGAAAAAATGGTCTATGATGGGTTGAAGAAATTTATGGAAACCCATGTATTTTGTTTTGAAAGTGCACATGATGCTGAAATTAGTTTTGTTGGTTCTATTGCATATCACTTTGAAGGTATATTAAGAAAAGTTGCTGCAGATTTAGTTTTAAACGTAGGTCAGATAGTCAAAAAACCTGTCGACGGTTTAGTAGATTATCACTTGAATTATATATTTAAAAAAAATGAAAACCATTAAACATTTACACGAATAAAGGAATGATTTAAAAATACATACCAATTAATTATACTTCATTAGATTGTGAATGAATCGAAACACATTATTACAAATATGACCAACAGGAAAATTAACAATTTTAACTTTGTTATCTTTGGTGGAGACGGAGACTTAGCTTTAAAAAAAATATTTCCTGCACTCTACCATAGATTAAAGGATAATCAGATTCAAGACAGCTCAAATATTATTGTGCTGTCAAAAAATGAAAAGGATACAGATCAGTTCAGGATACAGTTAAAATTAGAACTGTTGAAAAGGATTCCGGAAGCTGATGAAAAATACGTCACTAGGCTTGCTTTAATGACGACTTATATCAAAATAGAAATTTCCAATCCCAATGATTATGAATCATTGAGGCTAATTTTATCACAAAACAATCACTCAAATAATATTTTCTATTATTCTACCCCATCAAGCCTGTTCGGATATATATCTGCCGGTCTTTTCGGCAAAAAACTGATTGATCAGAATTCTAAAGTAGTTTTGGAAAAACCTTTGGGTTCTGACTTAAAAAGTTTTGAGGAATTGAATACTACAATAAGAAAATATTTTAAAGAGTACCAGATATACAGAATTGATCATTATCTTGGGAAAGAAACAGTTCAAAATATCATGGTACTGCGCTTTGCGAATTATCTTTTCGAATTGGCTTGGAACCGGCAGCATATAGATTATGTAGAAATTACTGTTGCTGAATCAATTGGCGTTGAATCCCGTAAGGATTATTACGATAAATATGGTGCTCTAAAAGATATGGTGCAGAACCACTTGCTCCAGTTACTATGTCTTGTGGCAATGGAAGCTCCCTCCGAGTTGAATGCCGATAATGTTCGAAATGAAAAGCTAAAAGTACTGCATGCCCTTCAAAAATACAGTGCCGATGATATCAAAAAAGCGTCAGTAAAGGGACAATATACCAGAGGAAAAATTGGTGATGCTCATGTAAATTCTTATCAGGAGGATATTGAGGGGTATGGCTCTGCTACCGAAACCTTTGTTGCCCTTAGGGTTTTTATCCAAAATTGGCGTTGGGCCGGTGTGCCATTTTATTTAAGAACAGGTAAAAGAATGCCTGAGCGTTATTCTGAAATTGTAATCAATTTTAAACCTGTTCCGCAAAATATTTTTCCCGAAAAATCGCCACTCGACCGCAATAAATTAGTCATCAGATTACAACCTGACGAGCATATTGAATTGGAACAGATGGCAAAAATTCCCGGTCCAGGCGGGTACCGCTACAAATCTATTTCTTTGGATATGGATTATAAATCCTCTTTCGGGAACCAATTCCCCGATGCCTACGAGCGCCTGATTATGGATGTTATCCGAGGAAATCAGACGCTATTTATGAGGGAAGACGAAGTGCGCGCCTCTTGGGAATGGATACATTCAATCATCGATAATTGGCAGGGGCAGGAATTAAAATTATATCAGGCAGGAACGCAGACACTTTCGGACGAAGTGCTTTTGCCCGGTCACGAATGGAATAAAATTTAATTTCTATGGGGATTTTTTATGGGTTTAGCAACAAAAATGAACTGGACACTGCATTATCAAGGGCTATTGTTCAGGATATTAAGTCTTCGATTGAGAAAAAAGGGAAAGTTTTTTTGCTCTTTTCGGGTGGCAGTACACCAAAGGGGCTTTTTCAGAAACTTGCTCAGGAAAAAATCGATTGGCAATTTGTTACAATTGGACTCGTTGACGAACGGATGGTTGGTGAGGAAAGTGAATTTTCAAATGCGGCTATGCTCAAAAAACTACTCATCAATGCAATCCCAGGTAAAAATAAACCAACTTTCTTAGCACTTGCTTACTATGCCAATGATAAAGATGCTAATTTAATTAAAGCAATTGAAAATCTTAATAAAATTGGAATACCTGATGCAGTTGTTTTGGGAATGGGGAATGATGGACATTTTGCCTCTCTATTTCCAGGTGATTCTGCTTCTGAGCTTGGCCTCTCTCCGGTAAATAATGTTGACTTGCTTTATACCAAAGCACCTCAATTCCCTCATTCACGCATTTCGCATTCTTGGTCATACCTAAGAAAATCAAAAAGAATTTATTTGCACATTACCGGAAATGATAAAAAAGATTTAATTAGAAAACAACATAAAGGAAATTTGCCTATTGATACTGTTTTAAATGACAAATCAGTAAACCTTGAAATATATTGGTCAAAGTAAAAATATTTTTTGTATGCTCCACAGTACCATTAAAAAAGTTACAGATAGAATTTTTGAAAGAAGCAGAGATGTCCGAGCCGAATATCTGCTACAGATGCAAGCAGCCGAAGCGGATATTGTACATCGTTTGAAACTCGATTGCGGAAATTTGGCACATGGTTTTGCAGCCTGTTCGCAACACGAAAAAGATTTGCTTGCTGAAAGCGAAAAACCTAATATTGGTATAGTAACAGCATATAACGATATGCTCTCGGCGCATAAACCTTATGAACATTATCCGGAGCTCATCAGAGAAGCCGCATTAAAATATGGGGCAACTGCACAGGTAGCCGGCGGCGTGCCTGCTATGTGCGATGGCGTAACACAGGGGCAGTCAGGAATGGATCTCTCTCTCTTGAGTCGAGATATTATTGCTTTTTCAACTGCAATTGCGCTTTCTCACAATATGTTCGATGGAACTATTTGTCTAGGTATTTGTGATAAAATTGTACCGGGACAGCTTATTGGTGCATTGAAATTTGCACATTTGCCTACGGTTTTTATGCCTGGCGGACCAATGACAACTGGTATTTCGAATGATGAGAAAGCTGAAATTCGAAATAAATTTGCACTGGGCCTCATCGGTCGCGATGAGTTACTTGCCGGTGAATCTGCATCCTACCACTCGGCCGGCACCTGCACTTTTTACGGTACGGCAAACAGTAATCAGATGCTTATGGAGATAATGGGGCTGCATTTACCTTCTTCTTCTTTTGTAAATCCCGGTACCGATTTGCGCGCTGCTCTCAATGAAGAGGCGATTCGACAACTTGTTTTGAATATTAAAAACAAGAGACCTCTATATAAAGTAATAGATGAAAAAAGTTTGGTTAATGCCATTATTGGACTATTGGCAACTGGGGGGTCAACAAATCATACCCTGCATTTGCCGGCCATAGCAAAAGCTGCAGGCATCATTATATACTGGGAAGACTTTGCAGAACTTTCGGCTGTAATTCCTTCTATTACAAAAGTTTATCCAAATGGAAAAGCCGATATCAATCATTTTCATGCAGCAGGCGGAATGGCCTACGTTATCCGAACACTAAGAGACAAAGGGCTTTTGCACGATGAAGTTAGTACAATAGTTGGTCAGGGCATGTCTGATTATACCAAAGAACCCAAGCTCGATTCATCAGGTGAAATTTATTTTACAGAAGGTGTCAAAGAATCGCTCGACAAAAACATTATCAGATCGGTCGATGAACCATTCAGTCCAGAGGGTGGTATAAAATTGGTTCAGGGTAATCTTGGTAAGGCAGTTGTAAAAGTATCTGCTGTAGCCCCCGAAAATTTTGTAGTGGAAGCTGAAGCTGTTGTTTTTAATGATCAGTCTGAGTTATTAACAGCTTTTAAAAAAGGGGACTTGCACAAAGATTTTATTGCCGTATTGCGATTCCAGGGTCCAAAAGCCAAGGGAATGCCGGAATTGCATAAGCTGACACCAACGCTGACCGTTTTACAGAATTTAGGTTTTAAAGTTGCATTGGTCACTGATGGCCGCATGTCGGGTGCATCCGGCAAAGTGCTGGCTGCTATTCACCTTAACCCGGAAGCTATGGATGGCGGAATACTATCAAGGCTGCAAACTGGGGATTTGCTTAGGCTCGACTGTAATACAGGAACTTTGGAATGTAAAAATTATGAAGCAATTATGCAAAGAACGCCTGTTCCCAATCCGGAGCCGCAAAAAGGGATGGGTCGCGAACTATTTGATAGGGTCCGCGTTCTGTTAACCAGTAGCGAAAGCGGAGCAAGCATCTTTTAAATTTTATAATCATGAATTATCAAAACGGAATAGAAGAAATCCTTTTAGCAAACAAAAAAATTCCGGTCGTCACTTTCAATAGTAAAGACCAGGTAAAATTGGCAATTGAACAGCTCGAAGCGGCATCTGTAACCTGCATTGAAATCACCTTGCGCAGCGACGCAGCCTGGGAGGCGATAGCGCTATGTAAAAAAATAGTCAAACCTGACTTTAAGGTGGGCGTAGGCACCTTAGTTAATGTAGAACAGGTCTCAAGGTGCATTTCATTAGATGTCGATTTTTTGGTTAGTCCGGGTGCTACATCTATGCTAATTGATAAAATGCAAATGTCTGGAATTCCATATTTACCCGGAGTAATGACACCTTCAGAAATTATTTCTGCTTTAGAAAAAGACTGCCGATTTTTAAAACTTTTCCCATTTAATCTGGCGGGTGGACTTGCTGCTGTAAAAACCTATGCATCGGTTTTTCCGAAAATAAAATTCTGCCCGACAGGGGGGCTTAATGAAAAAAATTATGAGGAAGTATTAGCGCAAAACAATGTTATTTCAGTGGGTGGGACTTGGATTTGCGAGGTTTAGAAAGCCTTCTGCTCATATTCTTTGCTCCATTTCAAAAAAAATAAAGCCAGAAGAATTGTTGTCCCTCTTTTTTTTATTTTTCGGAATATGATTAAAGACTTATTCATTAACTGATCGGTATCTTTATTAAAAAACATCAGCCATAATTACAAATATGAAAGCGAACGGAAAAACAGTGGAAGAAATACTGAATAATCTTCCTGAAAATAGAGCAGAATCTTTTAATAAACTACATGATGTAATTGTAAAAAATCTGCCCAAAGGTTTTGAAGCAGCAATCAGTTACGGTGGCTTAGGTTATGTGATTCCCCATACCCTCTATCCTGCAGGTTATCATTGCAAACCAATCGAACCACTGCCTTTTGCCGGAATTGCTTCTCAGAAGGATTCAATAAACTTTTACCACATGGGCTTATATTCCGATCCAAAATTAATGGAATGGTTTGTTTCTGAATATACAAAACACAGTAACCAAAAACTGGATATGGGAAAAAGCTGTGTTCGATTTAAAAAATTAAATGAAATTCCATATGAATTAATAGCTGAATTAATGACAAAAATGAGTGCTCAGGAATGGATTGAAATATATGAACAAAAATATTTGCCGAAACCGAAGAAAAAGTAATTGAGACTAGAGATTTAGTCCTACCACGAATTTAATAAAAAATGAAAAATCTTCTCAAAGGCATATCTGATGCAACTTTCCAATTAAGTACGTCAGCAATTCATTTACTTAAATAAATTTTGAAATGAAAAAATATAAATCACTTTGGTTCTATTTAACTTTTGCACTAACAGTTTCATTGACAATCATTATCATAAATATTTTAAATGAAACAGCTATACCAAAAATTGTGCAGGATATAAATAGTGGCGTAATTGGTGCTATACTAACTACAATTATTACTTTAATTTTACTATCCAATCAGAGCGAAAGAGAAGAAAAAGTTACCAAAAATTCTGTTGTTTATGAAGAGAAATTAAAAATATATAATAACTTTTTAGATATTATCGGCAAAGCTTTAGAAGACGGAAAATTATCGGCCGATGAAATTCAAAAAATTATTCACGGATTTTCTACATTAAGAATTCATTTGAGTGCCGAAAATTCAATAAAGATAGAAGAAGCGGTAAGATCCATTAATAATGAGTTTTTCTTTGTTGACGAAAACGGCATTCAAGATCTTGACAAATATATTAGCCTTTACACCAACTTAACAAATGTATTCAGATCAGAATTATATAATTTATCTTCCGCCAATCAACTTCCAAATTTTAATTTTAGTAATTTAAAAGCCATTGCATTTAAACCCAGAAACATATCAATTTTAATTAATAGTTTTGATGACCTGATAAAAGAATTTGGTTCACATAAAAAATTAATTTACATTCAAGAGGGTGCACCAACAGTAGTTTTTAATATTTCAAAAGATCTGATCGATACTTTTAAAACAACTTTTTTTGAATTGTCGGAGCTAATAAAAAATTATCCCAAACCCATTCAAATAGAATACAGCCTGACAAAATACTATATAAATGATACTACTTATCTGGGGCTACCGTTCATAAAATTTTATTATTCAAAACAATATATTATCTGTTATGGAATTTCAGAAAAAAATAGAATTTATTTAAAAAGGAAAATACCCAAAGACATTTCAATTTTTACAATTGAGCCATTTGAAGATCAATCAAATTTATTGGATATACACAAAAGGAATATTTTAAAAATCATTAATGAAATAACAGAA
>CAINVS010000144.1 GCA_903854205.1 uncultured Bacteroidota bacterium
CCTAAATTGTTTTTCAATTTATTTGAAACGGAGTTGCATCTACACATTAATAGAGCGAAAGCGGTTAAGATTAATAATTGCTTTATCATAATATTTATTTTCTAATTCGGAATATTTATTTTTTTATTAGGGGAAATAGTACAAGAGGTACACTAAAGGTTTTGTCTTCTAAAATGTCTGAAATTTTAATTGGTTCTTGTGATATGGTCGGGTATTTTTCGACGAATTTAGCATTGTTTTTTAATTTATGCAAATAGTTGTGATTGATTTATAAAAATTAATTATTTATTTTTTTAGGCAACATTTTGATATATAATACTTGGCACTTCATATTTATGTGTTGAATGGCCTCTTTTGTTGTTGTAGTAAGTAATAAATTCATGGCATTGTTTGTATAATATGTTTCCATCTTTACTTGGCTCAAGATATAATTTATTATATTTGATGGTTCTAAAAAATCTCTCTATATGAGCGTTGTCAGTAGCCCGAACTTTGCCATCCATAGATATCTGAGTATTTGGCAACGATTTAATGTAATCAACATATTCATTGCTCGTGAATTGGGTCCCATGATCGGAATTTATCTATTTCGGCGCACCATGTTGATGTACTGCTTTCTTTAGTGTATCAAGCACCCAGCTAGCATCCATTGTATTTGATATGCTCCAGCCTACTATAAATTTGCTGTAAATATCAATGATGGCAAACAAATACATAAAACCATATCGCATAGGAATATAGCTGATATCTATGCCCCATGCTACGTTTGGAGCATTTATATTTATTCCTCTCAATAGGTAAGGGAATTTATATTTTGTTTTGTCAATAATCTAAATCTCCATCACTCCACCTGTACTGAACCTTCCAGTTGAAGACGCTTTACCCTTCTCTACTTGAATAATCACGTCCACTGCGGAAGCGTGCTCGTTAATACCATTGAAGTTTACTTCAATGTTTTTTTGGTAAATAAAGATGAACGATGTGTAAGTGTCAATTTTAATTAACGGGTAATTGGCTATAATAAATCTGCTGTACAATAAGGACATTTGGATGCAAATCGAGAAATTTCTTTGAAACATTTTGGACATTTACCAAGAAATATTTGTAAATCCTTTTCAACATCTTTTTTTGTTTTATCTGATTTACCTAACTGATAAACATATTCAATTCCCATACCTAGAAATCCTAAAACAACTATAAAAAGCCTTGAAAAAACAGCTGATGTTTCCTCGTCATTAGTACCCTTAGCAAATAATGAACTCCAAATTAAAAAATATGCTATAAACCTAAGATAAAATCCATTTTTTTCTTTAAAAATAAAATAGAGAGACACAATTAATATTGTGAAAATTAACCAATTAAATGGAAGTCCGACAATTGCCCAAAGCAAGTAGTAGGTAGCTACAAATAAAGACCAATAAGTGAGTTTTCCTTTCATATTAATTTAAAATATTTTCTAAAGTAAGATTTACATTAATAAGCTTACTGTATTTTCCATACTCCACTTTATATATTATTTCACTATTTCCCTACCTTGCATCTGCTGCAACACCTAAATAGCAAAAAAAAGTTTCCAAATTCTCAATGCCTATTGAGATACTTTCAAGTTTGTTTATATATTGTTGTCAACTTCCGTATTATTTAATTGCACCTTACCTTTGCTGATTTGCGATGGGCGGGCTTTTCAGCACAAATGTTAATACGAAGTACAAATTTTTATTTTAGGAAGTGTAATCACTTTTAATGAGGATAACTCCCAAAAACACCTTGCCGTGGCTCTAACGTCATCTAAAGCATTGTGTTCATTGAAGGATTCTCTAAACAGTATGTTATGTAATTCCTTTAACTTTGGCCATTTATAACCATGTGTACTTGGTATTTTGCAAAAATCAGTAGACGTTTCCTGGGTGCAGATATGCTCTTTATCTTTTAAGCAATTTTCAAGACCTTTTCTTAAAAGTTCTGAGCCCATAATATTATAATCATAGCTATAATTATGAGCCACCAGTAATCCACAACCTTTAACTGAAGACCTAAAAACTTTTAAAATAGTCAGTAAATCTACCCCTGTTTTTAATGCTTTTTCTGTAGTTATCTTGTGTACTGCACTAGCTTCTGAAGGAATTATAAAACCTACCGGTTTAATAACATATTCATGTTCCTCTAGCAAATCTCCATTTGAGTTATAAACTTGCCATGCAATTTGAATTAGTCTTGGCCAGTTATTTAAATCACTAACTGGAGCATTCCCATTTCTTGGTAGACCTGTTGTTTCAGTATCAAAGAACAATATATTCATTTGTATTATAGGATTAACGTGGAAAATTCAGTGGCATTGACTTGGAGATACTTCAATAGGAGTAATAGACACCTCTTTTTTGCAGGAATAAAGAGTGAAAATTATAAATATATAAAAGAGAGGTGTCATTAATATTTAGTAAGATTTAGGCTTGGTGAAATGTTAATAGACGTTTTATTTTTAATCTCTGAATCTTTAGAATGAATTAGTAGTCACAAGTTTCTTGAAGTATTCACCCATAAGCTAAAGTTTTTGTGGTTAGAGTAGAGTTCTAAACTACCAAATAAATAGGTCCACATAAATAAAATTATTCTATATTACTAAGCAAATATAATTGCATAAATTATTGCAATAATTATTCCACATACAAGAGCTTTTAGAATGGGTGTTAATCCACTTTCATGTCTTTTTCTCAAATTATCCTTTCCTATATTCCACTCTCTGAAACTACCACCAATTACGATGAGAAACATAACAGTTATTACACCTCCAAAAATAAACACTAAAATATCCATAACTAATTGTTTAGATTGTTCTTAAAAGCTAATTTTTTTTAATTTCCATCGTAAGGTTTACCTTTTTCTTGCTCATATAGCTCAGTGGCATTTGGAGGTCTTGGTATAAACCAAAATTTTTGAGAATCAACACTTGACTTACTATTTGAGCTTTTTCTTAAAAATAAATTGTACGCATTTGTGTTCCAATGACTATTAGTTATTTCTGCAATATCATAAAAATCCATGTCTTTAATCTTGAGTTCTTGTACCTTTTCATCCATAGGGACTCCTTCATATTCCTTACGCTCAGGATGTCTATTAATATGGTGTTTAGGTTTAGAGTTCAACGAGTGGTAACTGTTTGACAATCCATTATCGCAGTATTTCTCAATTAAATTCAATGCATCATAGGCATATTCTTCAGTGACTACTATTTTATAAATTCCCCTATTAATATTATCTTTTTGTTTTGTTTTGAATAACTGAATCACTTCAAATTTCTTATACAATTCATTTCCACTAGAAATACTAAAAATTTTGCTTAATTTAGTTGAATCATCAGAGTTTTCTATTAACCTAATAAAAATTCCTTGGGTGATCTTTGTTTCCATAATAGCATTGATTATTTATGGGCACCTCTAAAAACTCATTTTTGCTAGAGGAGTCAATTACAAACTTACATAAAAAAACCTGAAAGCCAAATTTTTGCCACCGGAGAAAATATCATCCAATCCATATCCAATTTTACATTGACCGCTAACGGTTTCGGGCTTGGCGAAGGTGGCGATTTGCACCACAAATGTTGATGCGGAGAACTAATGTTTGATTAACCACAAATGTGTCTGCGGAGTACTGAACCGCCACTTTTGCCAAACCCGTGTTATAAGCCGTTTTTCTTACTGTCGTCATAATGTCAAGCTTCAATTTCAAGTTGTAATTCTTCAAGTTCACGCTGTAATTTTTCTTTAGTCCTGTTGAAATATTCGTCCCAGTCGTTTATGTTAATAATGGTTTTGAAACTGCTTACCCGCTACCAGAGTATCAAAACCCTTATTTAATAAGGGTTTTGTCGGTTAAAGGGGACAAAGGGGGACAAAATATCAGAATGATACTACCCAAATTTAAAGACATTGAAATCTACTTCGGTTGCAAAAGAATAGCAGGGAAAACCGATTATCACCAACCCAAAGACATCCGAAAAAAATGGTTCATCAGGTACAATTTCTTAGTTGAAGGAGAATACCAGCGCTTTAAAGTAAAGGGCGGAATTAACAAATTTCATTCTATTGAAACACGATTTCAAGAGGCAAAACTTTTGAAGGATAGCATGGAGTTTTTGCTCACCAATGGCTATACTCCTATTGGAAATGTAATACAGAGTCAGGAAATGGCCTCCAGTGATCCTGCTGAGCTTGTACGTCAGATGCCAATCATTGAAGGATTGAAATGGGCCTTCGAAAAACACTCGCTACATATTGCCCCAAAAACGAGAACCGATTATAATGGAATATTGAGTTATGTTTATAAAACTATCATGGAATTGAACTATTCTAAACTCACTGTAGATGGCTTTAAGAAGTCGCATCTTCGTGTTGTGATGGACCACTTACAAACTAAGAACAAGCTTAGTAATAATCGATACAATGCGTATGTGGAATACCTCAAAGGAGTTTATAAATCTTTTTTACAATTTGATGTATTTGATGTGTCACCAATAGCCACTTTCGAACGATTGAAAGAATTGGAGGCAAAGTCATTTGAAACACTTACCTCGGACGAACGTTTGCAAGTATATGTTCACCTCGCAAAAGTGCATCCTGACTTCCTAATTTACTTTCTTCTAATTTACCATACAGCCCTTCGTCCTAAGGAATTAGTCTCCTTGCAGATTTCTAACTACCAAGAGGCAACAGCCAGTTTCGTTATCGAAGCAGGTGAAACAGTAAATTTACTCGGTGAAACACATAGTAAAACCAAAACACAAAAAAGAAGGTATGTCGCAATTCCACCTGAAGCGATGGAATTATTAAACGAAGAAGAATTTGAAAAATACATTAGACGAAATTATGAATTCATAATTGAACTGAATAGTCCTGAACTCAGTGAAGAATTTCCTGGGAAATGTGATATGTGTCAAAGGGATGCCTTTCTTAAAATACTCTAGAGCATACCAACAAACATTTAATAGAGTTGGCAACACACTGCCGCGTTTTGCGACCTTCTTTATTGAATGTCCACAATGCAGATGAAAAAGCTTCATCAAAACTATTGAGTTGATATTCAAAAAGCATCAAGTAAAAGGAGGAGACGAGCTTGAACAAGTATTTCAATATTTTAAGCTATTTCGTTTACCATCTGTTGAAGAAAGTTTTGCAAACAAGGATATCCCGGACGAACATAATTCACTAAAAGATACTGTAAGCGAAGCAAGTTTTTGTCTCTCATTCAAGAAATGTAGCGGCAGCTATTCTGTTCAGACGTGCAATACAAATTCTTGCAAAGGATATACTTGGTGCAACTGGCAAGACACTTCATCTTCAATTAGAATGGCTCAAAACAAATTGTCTATTGACCTTGCCGAAATATTTCATGACAATGCTAAAATAATTAAAGACATAGGCAATCAAGAAGCACACCCAGATGATGACGTGACTCTTCACAATTTTACAAAAGAAGTATTCCTATTATCTATTTGACTTTTAAGAATTTTGTCATGAATTCCTGTTTCCCTGCTTCATCCAATACCAGTAAAAAGTAAATCCCTTCACTTAAATTGGCGACTGAAATTTCATTTGAACCATTACATCCACCAACCATTTGTCCAAGTGTGTTATATAATTCAACTTTATAACAAGAAGGGCCTTGAACAAAGATTTTCTTGGTAGCTGGATTAGGGTAAATATCATAGTTCAGTTGGTTGTTCTTTTTTGGGATACCGTTAGCATTGACGATAACCGAATTAGAACTAACTCTGGAAATGCTGTTGGTTTTGATTGTTGGATTGCAATTATTGGGGAGGTCGATTTCCACTTTATATTTTTTCACACCACTTGGGGGAGTAGGGTCGGTAAAGGCATTCAAAGAAGAGGACAGTTGTGCTATTTGCACATAGAGTCCGGCATTCACGCTTCTTAGAATATAATGAGAATTAAATGTAGCACCTCCATAGATATTCCATAATAAATTTACCTCATTATTCACGCCTAAATTGGATGCTAAATGTATTGTGGTATGCGCAGCACTATTTGCAGATTCCTTACCACAGGAATCGACCACTGAAATTTTATAGCGGTCACCTTTTTGAAGTGGGTTGGATGCGGTATCAATATAGGTGCTCAATTGGTTGGATGCTTTGGTGGCTAATAAGGTGAACTGCGAGGTACCTGACTCTTTGTATATTTTGTATTGCATCGCTCGAACAATCCCGGTTTTCTCCCAAACTATCATATACTTACCAGTAGCGGAATCAATGGTTACTGCACAAATCCCATTATTGATGGTTTCCTGAGGTTGCTTAATTTCTATTGAGTCTTTGGTGATACAATTGATGCTATCACTTACGAATAGAAAATACTTGCCTGCTTTTAAATGATCGGCACTGTCGGCATTTGAAACTACAACACCAGCGCTATTCTGCCATAAAAAAGTGTAAGGAAAAACACCACCAGAGGCAATGACTTTTACATGCCCGGAACTATCATTGAAACAATTTAAATCCGTTTTAAAAAAATTCAATGCTAATGGCAATCGTAATACGGTGGTCGATCTGTTGTTTTGTCCGCAGGTGTTATTATCGACAAAATAAGTGAATTTGGTAAGCCCAATAGGATTTACGTTGGCGGAGCTCACAGCATAAGGCGAAGTTGGTGGAATTACATTATCGGAATAAACAATGGTGCCTGCAACAGGATAATCCGAAACGATTTTATGTGTGGTGTTACCCGATTGTGTTCGAATAAAATTAAAAGAAAGTCGCACATCAGAAGTGGCGCATATTTGTGCAGGTGCATTGAAATTGATATCGGGATTTTCCAAACCTAAATTCCTTCTTATGGCAATGGTTGAATCGGTTGTGCCGGCAACCAAATCAACTTTACCGTCTCCATCCAAATCCCCGAATGCTGAATTAAATGCATTGCAATTCACCGGACATCCAACGGGGGAACTTATACTTGCCATAGAAATTGTGCCAACGCTAGATGTATTTCTAAATACACCCAAATAACTATAACTGTTATTCGTCACATAACATAAATCAATTTTGCCATCTCCATCAATATCACCAATCGATAAATCTGGTGGATTATAACTACAACTCGTTGCACCAACAAAGCTTGTAGTATTGATTGTGCCAGGACTTGATGTGTTTCTGTAAATATGAGCGGCACCACCCTGTGAGGTATATGCAGTTTTGAAAATCAAATCTAATTTTCCATCTCCATCTAAATCAGCGATATAAAATGAACCAACTGAATGAGTCCATTGCGTAAAATCTACCTTAGAAGCCAAGCTGCTACTTGAAATAACCCCTGATGAAGCGGTATTTCTGAAAACAGAAAGCATTCCAAATAAGCCATTACTATTTACAATCAAGATATCGAATTTTCCATCTCCATCCACATCAGCTATTTTAAAACTTTTTGCATTAACGTTAATTTTAAAATTAACTTTAGCCGGAAAACTGCCTGAAGTTAATACGCCATTATTTACGGTACTTCTAAATATCGATATTGAATCTTTGGCATCATTTAAGATCACGATATCGGGTTTCCCATCTCCATCTATGTCTTCTGCATCTATATCTATTACACCTGTTCCTATATTGAAATCTATATTGCTTGCGAAACTGCTACCGTTGATATTTCCAGGTGTGGAAGTGTTTCTATAAACACTTAATACAGACCCATGTAATGCCATTAAATCAGGCTTGCCATCTCCATCAATATCTTTCAACTTAAATGTAATCAGCGATGGGGATGATACCGCGAAATTAACGGGAGTTGCCATGCTATTGGTCGAAAGACTTCCCACGACAGCTTTGTTTCTAAATACACCGATAGTATTCGTCACAAGGTTCATTACACTCATATCCAACTTTCCATCGCCATCAATATCAGCTAGCCTTATTTCTTGAGGCAAATCGATACTGTTAAAATCCGAACTGCTGGTATCAATACCATTCTGGTTAATATTACCGCAATTTGAGGTCGCTCGAAAATAGTTATTGCTTTTACCAACTAAATGATTTTGATTGTTTACCACCGTAATCGCATCATAGGGAACACCTGCAGGCACTATCACAGTTAATGAGGTTGCCGAAGCAAATGAAACGCTGGCTTTGATGGAGCCAAAATATACCAGATTGTTTGCCAAGGTGGTGTTAAAGTTGCTACCTGAAATGGTTACTGTACTTCCTATTTGTCCGGTAGCAGGTGTAAAGCCATTAATTACCGGTGCCTGAGAACGGGAATTAATATGGCACGCCATGAAAATCAAAATGGCAAAGAATTTTATCCTTGATAACATTTCTGTAAAGTCTTTCTTTTTAATTACTTCCATTATTGGGCTGTGAATATTAAATACAAATATATTATTTATCTGTAAACAGTGAATTTTTTGTGACCTAAAAGGTAGTAATAATGATTAAACATACTTCGGCCG
>CAINVS010000145.1 GCA_903854205.1 uncultured Bacteroidota bacterium
AAAAAGGCCAGCTAAAGGAAAGACTTTTGTATTCCGAAGCAAATGCCTTTGTGAGACGGTGACTTTAGCCTCGGTAAAAATTATAACTATAAAAAAAAGGAGATGAATAAATCCAGCCCCTCTTCTAATATAATTTATGCTTAATTATTATTTCAATATATGAATACTTCTAGTTGAGAGTACATGGTTTTCAGATACTACGGAAAGGAAGTAAAGTCCATTCTCAAAAGTCGCAACAGAGATTTGATTGTTTCCGTTGAATTCATTTACATTGTATCTTGCAACAGTTATACCCAAAACATTTGTAATCACAATTTCACCTTCTGTGATTTTTTCATCCAATTTAAGATTGATTTTATCGGCAGCTGGATTAGGATAGGCATCAAATGAAATTTCAGAAATATTGTTAATCGCAGCAGGAGTGGAACAGACTTGACCATGGTTGAAATAAATTTCAACAGAATCGCGAATGCTTGTACCTACAGCTTCAAAAACATATTTAAAATGGCTGCAGCCTGAAAATCCTCGAGGATAAACATGTGCAGCAAATGAATAATCGGTTGTACCCGGATCCATAAGTAATGTAGGAGAAGTTAGTACAGGAAATTGACCGGCAGTGTCAGCCGGAGGACAAACATCCCAACAGGTTGCGTTCAATGTTCCGGCAGTTACATTCAGTTCATATTTTGTTACTTTTACATTAAGTGTATCAGTTGTATTATTCAGCACCCAAAGATTCTGATCGATGTCAGAGGAAGAGGCATTACCGTTTACGGTTAAAAAGGAATCGTTGACAACAACAGTTCCCTGATAGATAATGCGTAAGCTCTGTCCATTGACAGAAAGTACAATAGATGTTAATGCCAAAATAGAAAGTATGATTTTTTTCATAATTCAAATTACTTGTTTGTTGTGCGCTTTTGATAAAATTCAACACTAATACTTATCATATCATTACAAAAGTAATAAAATGTTGTGATATATAACATATTTGTGATAAAATTTTGAGTAACTGTTATTGAATTATGATTTAAAGTGTAATTTTGTATAAAATCAAATAATTCAAAAATTGTTTTAAACGGTTTTTAGTTACCTACAGAACATTATCTATCCTAAGCATTATTTTATTAACACCAATCCAAAAAATTATGAAAAAGTCAATTTTACTTCTTTCCGGACTCTTCATGGGTTTTAGCAGTTTTGCCCAGTTTCCGGTCAGTACTACTCCTCAAAACAAAAAAGTGCTTTTGGAAGAATTTACAGGAGTTAACTGTACTTACTGCCCGGATGGTCACCTAAGAGCAAACAATCTAAAAACTCAGTATGGCGATAACTTTTGGCCAATTAATATACATGTAGGCGGCTATGCAACACCCGGTGCAGGTCAACCTGATTACAGAACACCATTTGGCACTGCAATTTCAGGACAGACCGGTCTTACCGGTTATCCTGCAGGCACAGTTAACAGAAGTGTATTGGCCGGATCAATGACAGCAGGTCAAACAGCTACAGGCAGAACAAACTGGGCAGGAAACACAACAACTGTGAGAGGTCAAAGTGCTTTTGTGAATATTGCTGTTGATGCTGAAATTGACGAACAAACAAGACAATTACGTGTAATCACACAATACTACTATACAGCAAACGGAACCGGTACAACGAATAAATTAAATATTGCATTGCTTCAGAACAATATTGAAGGTCCACAGGTTGGTGCAGCTGCATTCTATGCTGCCAACATTATGCCTAACGGCAAATATGTTCACCAACATATGTTGCGTCACTTGTTGACTGGTCAGTGGGGTCAGGACATTACTACTATTACATCGGGTTCAACTTCAACAGATACTTTTTACTATACAGTACCTGCTGCATTGAATGGCGTTACATATGATGTTACCAACTTGGAAGTTGTAGCATTTATTGCTGAAGGCCAACAGAATGTAATCAACGCAAGCGGTAAAAAAGTAACTGTTACCAATGTAGCCAACGTATTAGATGCTGCTGTTCTCGAAATGAAAACAGTTGATGATGTTTGTCCGGGCAGTAACTCAGAGCAGGCTTGGGTTAAATTGAAAAATAACGGCTCTACCCCGCTTACCTCAGTTGCTTTTTCTTATGATGCTAATGGTGGAACTGCCTCTACCTATACTTGGACAGGCAATCTTGCTTACGGGCAATCACAGTATATTACACTTCCAGCACTCAGTTATGCAGCTATTGCTGCCAACGCTTTTAATGTTTCAATTACTTCGGTTAATGGTTCTGCTGACAATATTTCTACAAACAACACTATCAGTAAAAACTTCAACCTTGCTGCTGAAACAACAAAAAATAACATTACTATCAAAATTACTTTGGATGACTATGGCTCCGAGACCAGCTGGGTTTTGAAAAACAGCGCAGGTACAACTGT
The DNA here is from genome assembly GCA_903854205.1 of uncultured Bacteroidota bacterium. GTDB lineage: Bacteria > Bacteroidota > Bacteroidia > Chitinophagales > Saprospiraceae > Saprospira. The sequence goes on from CAINVS010000145.1 coordinate 2,417, forward strand.
AGCTTCAAGTCCTGTTTATACTGACAATACAGCGGGTGCTCAAGCTGATGTAAACCTTACTTTGGCTAACGATTGTTATACTTTCGATATGTTGGATTCTTATGGTGACGGTATGTGCTGTAATTTTGGCAGCGGAAGTTATCAGATCTGGGCTGACGGTGTTTTGATTCCAGGTATGAGCGGTGCAAGTTTCTCTAATGTTGATACCAGAAAATATACTGTAAACTTCGCTCCAACAGGTATTGAAGCTGCTGCTCCAAATACTTTCAGAATGTTCCCTAATCCAACAGCTTCTGAATTCAATCTCTCTTTCGAAACCACTGTAAACGATGCGACTGTTAAAGTTGTAGATATTGCAGGTCGTGTTGTATTGAGTGAGAATATCAGCAACGTAAACTTCCACACTATGAACGTTTCTCAATTGAGCAACGGCATCTACATGGTAGTTATTATTGCAGATGGCAAAACAACAACTGAAAAACTTTCAGTTCTTAAATAATTTTTCGAAGCTTGTTTTTTGGTTTGATATTTGTCTTTCCAATGACGACAACTTCTTTTAGACGGGCTTCCTTCTGATGTCAGGAGGAAGCCCGATCAAAAAGAGGCAGTTTCTGAATCATTCATTTAAATCAAACAGACTATGAAAACCATAAGTGTATTGTTCGTTTTCCTGCTGATGACAGTAGTATCCTTTGCACAGGAAAAATTGCCTAATGTAACGCTTAAAGATATTAATGGCAATGCAGTAAATCTGAGCGAACTTTCCAATAACGGAAAACCTATTGTTATCAATTTTTGGGCTACTTGGTGCGCTCCCTGCAAAAGAGAATTAAATACAATCAGTGAACTTTATCCTGATTGGGTAGAAGAAACTGGTGTTAAAATATATGCTGTCTCTATCGATGACCAAAGAACTGTTGACAAGGTAAAACCTTATGTAAATGCTTCAGGTTGGGAATATGAGATATTGCTTGATACTAATGGCGAACTGAAAAGAGCTTTGGGTGTAAATAATGTTCCTTTTACCCTCTTACTTGATGGCAATGGCAATGTTGTATGGAAACACAACAACTATAACCCAGGCGATGAGAATGAACTGTACGAGAAAATAGTCAAACTTTCTGCAGAGTAAAATCTAATTCATGAAATCTTTTAACCTATCAATATGGGCTGTATGTTTTTTTACAGCCCAATTTTCTTTTGGGCAATTTGAGAACCTTCAGCTTGGAACCATAACGGGAAACATAGAAGCGACCTATCAGTTTTATAGGCCCGATTCGACCATAAATGCTCAGGTTCCGCCCGAAAAAGGCGCAATGAATTCATTCGCCAACATCAATTACCGCAACAGCTTTTTTAAAGCAGGTGTTCGTTTCGAAAGTTATTTACCCGTTCTGCTCGGTTATCCGCAGCGTTTCAAAGGATCAGGATTGGGTTATCGCTATGCTGGTTTTTCAGGAAAAAATCTTGAAGTCACAGTAGGTAACTTCTATGATCAGTTCGGCAGCGGCATGGTTTTCCGCTCTTTCGAAGAAAGACAATTGGGTATCGACAATGCCATGGATGGCGTTCATTTGAAATACCGGCCCTACAAAGGTGTTGAACTGACCGGCTTGGCCGGTAAACAACGTTTCGAGTTCGACAGCAAACTGGTCGACGGACAGGGTATCGTAAGAGGTGTCAATGCCGAGCTCGATTTCCGAAGTATGTTCCCAAAGATCGACAGTATCGGACTACAATTGACAGCCGGCGGCAGTTTTGTGAGCAAATTTCAAAGAGACCAAAATACAATTCTTATACTTCCCGAAAATGTTGCGGCCTATTCCGGCAGAATGAAAATTGGTTATAAAGACTTTTTCCTTTCGGGTGAATATGTCATAAAAGAAAATGACCCTTCAACCAATAACGGCTATATTTATAAAAACGGCCACGGTCTTTTACTCAATGCCGGTTATAGCCGCAAAGGATTTGGTGTTTTGCTTCAGGCAAAGTCTATCGATAATATGAGCTTCCGTTCAGATCGTAGCGCAACCCTTACCGACCTGCAAATCAACTTCCTGCCTGCGCTCACAAAGACGCATACCTACAATTTAGCGGCTACACTTTATCCATACGCTACAATACCTACAGGTGAAATAGCATATCAGGCCGATATTATGTACACCATACCAAAGGGGACAAAATTAGGCGGTAAATATGGCACCAAAATCAATGTTAACTTTTCCACAGCCTACGATGTCAGCAGAAAATCGATTCTTTACGATAGTCTGCTCCGTGGCTACACTGCCACGCCATTCGGCATGAGCGATAGCCTCTTTTTTAGAGATTTTAATATTGAGATCAGTCGAAAATTCAATAAAAAATTGTTGGTGAATCTGGTGTATTATAATCAGGCCTTCAATGCTTCGGCAAATATTGTGGCGCAGACGCTAGGTTATATTTACACAAATATTGTAGTGGCCGATGTAACTTACAAATTGAGCAAAAAACATAGCCTTCGCGGTGAATTGCAGGGACTATGGACCAAACAGGACAAGGGCGATTGGACAACGGTTTTATTGGAATATTCCATATCTCCGCATTGGACCTTTGCTGTAATTGACCAATGGAATTATGGAAATGATGTTGCAGCTCAAAGGGTGCACTATCTACTCGGTTCAGTAACATATATTACTGGCTCAACACGTTTTATGTTGAATGTGGGTAAACAGCGCGCAGGAATTTTCTGTGTTGGCGGAATTTGCCGTCAGGTTCCAGCATCAAATGGTTTTACCTTTAGCTTTACGCATAGCTTTTAACAAATAGAATTATTATCTTTGATTCAATAAATTGATAAAATCATGAAAAAGATATTCTTGTTTTTTGCTGCAGTCTCAGTATTTTACTCCTGCGATCGAGTTAAAAATCCTATTCCAATTGATTCTGCATCCTACGACATAACACTCTTCCCAGGAAACTTTGCTACGCAGTACAATTATCCCACCTTTAGTCAAAACAATAACACAAATGTGAATGTGCTGATTGAAGACTATACTGGTCATCAATGCGGAAATTGCCCTGCAGCAGGTACCGTTGGTAAAAATATTGAAGATGCCAATCCAGGACGTGTTTTTACGATCAGCGAACATGCAGGCTATGGTGGCATTTCTCAATATCAGCGCGTACACACAGCTGACGAACCGGAATATCCGAAGTATAAGCGCGATTTTACCAATGACGCAGGATTAACTTATGTCAATTCCATTGTTGGAATTCCCGGCAATCCTTACGGATTAGTCAACAGAAAACCTCTTTCCGGTTCAAATAGTCTATGGATTCCTCACGGACAATGGCAGCAGTATGTTGACAATATACTTCAAGCCAATAATCTCAAAGCCAATATTCAGGCGGTCGTGAATTATTATGATGAAACTGATGCGCTTTTTGTACACGTTGAAGCTGAAACAAAAACTGCTTTGACCGGCAACTACAATCTTGTCGTCTACGCAATTGCAAAAGAGGTAATTGACTGGCAAAAGAACTATACTGTATTTCCAAATGATGTGGAATTTTATCAACACCATAACGTTCACATAGGTAATGTGAACGGTATTTGGGGTGATCCAATTTTTAACGGTGAAATTGCAAGCGGAACCAAAATCAGAAAGGACTATACTTATAAAATCAAAGAAAATTTCAAAGATTTAGAATATGCGGTTGTTGCATACCTAATGAATGCAGATACTTATGAAGTACTGCAGGTTATTATGGTAGAACCTTAAAAAATGGATATTTTGTTAATATGCAAAAGGCTGCCAAAGGCAGCCTTTTGCATTTACTGAAACCATTAATAATTATAATAACTCATAACATTTAAAAGCTCATTAATATTTACTTTTACAAATTCCGGATTGATATTTTCGCTTATATATATGTATCTTTTGCTGTAATTGTCATACTTTTCCAGATAATGGATTATTTTTTCGAGTGCAATATCCCATCCCGGATCTGCATTTCGCCGCAAAAGTTTCAAAGCCGTATTTCCCAGCATACTATCTTTGGAAAACAGATAAACCTTCAAAATATCTGTATAAAGCGATTGTGGTATTCCCCCGTTTTTTAAAATCTCAAACACCAGGACCATATTGTCTTTGTTTCCTGTACGAAGCAGGTCCCTCAATTTTTGAACCGCTTCCTCTGCTTCAGTCAAAAGATATGGAGGATTATCTTTCGATAAAAAGCCCCAAAGCCCGGACTCTGTAATGAGTTCCCGATCTCCTTCCAACAGCATTGGCAAATCTTCAGAATCCAATATCCCGGGATTAACAACGATTTTCGTTACTTTCTCTGAAAGTTCTTTTGTGAATTTTATCCCTTTTTCATTTGCGGCCAGTTTGATTTCTTTATCCGGTTTTAATTTCCCCCAAAAGAATATCAGATCCCCTTCTTTGTACACAATATATGGATTGTCAACCAATTTTGTATAAGCTAACTCATTTGTAGAAAAATCCTTAATCAAAATAAGTTCTTTCAGTTTTTCTAATTTCTTTTTATGCTGTTTTCTGAAATCGTCAATATGCAGAATTGCCAACTCTCTTTTTAATTCCCGATAAGACGATTTATATAGTTCGGAATCAAATAGCTTTAATAAAGCACTATGGCAGACAATTTTGTTTTTTCCTGAAACCAGCCAATCTAGTATTTCTATTGGCAACTGTAACTTTTTTTCTGTTCCGATATCGAGATTTTTGAATTTTTTAAGTTTAAACAGCCCCTCCGGCAAATCATCAAAAAGATTGTTGTCTATTTTTAAACTTTCCAAACCGTTTATTTCCAATATTTTAGAAGGAAATGCTCTTAAAAGGTTATTGCTGAGATTTACCGAATTCAATTTTTTGAGCGTTTCAAAACCAAAATTAATCTTATCAATTCTGTTAAAACTGAAATCGATTTTTTTCAGATTTTTCATTTTTGACATATCCGGGGGAATATGGTCCAATCTGTTTTCAATGATAGACAATGACTGCAGTTTATTCTGTTTTAGAATCTGCTCCGGAATATGGTCCAATTCATTGGAATATAAAATTAACGACTGCAGTTTCTTTAGTTTTTTTAAAACAGTATAAAATTTTTGTGTTAAAATTCCGCAGAAGGTTAATTCCTCTATCTGGGATGCAGAAAAATCTGCTTCGATAAGATTAGCCAGATCTGTATTGTCTATATGCATCTTTTTCAGAGCGGGCATTTTCAGGAGCTCCTCGCTGAAATCTTGAAAACTTGATTGAATCAGACTTATTTTGCCAAGATTCTCCAAACGCCCGATACCGTTTGGAATTTTATTAAAGCAGCATCGCTTAAATACAAGTGATTTCAGATTTCTTAAATCATATATTTGCTTTGGGAACAGAAATGAAGGTGGATAATCAGAAAGAACAAGCAGCTCAAGATTTTCCAATTTACCTAAATTTGAAATTTCGGTTTGTTTGCTTTGTTTAAAATTCATTTCCAATTCGAGCGCATTTTTTTTGTTTGCCAAGGCTGTATCCAATTGAAAAAATTTGCTGCTTATCATATCAAAATTGTTAATAACCCGGATTTAAAAAATCGTTTTCAGAACAGGCTGAAAACGATCTAACAAATATTAAGTAACCAATCACAAATAATAACAACTTTGAATGAAGGATTTTTCATACTGACATCGTTAGAAAGCCTCGCTGAAGGCACCACTTCAGCTGCGTTTTCTGCCTTGTCAGCCTAAAAAATCCTTTCATTGAAAACAT
>CAINVS010000146.1 GCA_903854205.1 uncultured Bacteroidota bacterium
ATGTTTTCAATGAAAGGATTTTTTAGGCTGACAAGGCAGAAAACGCAGCTGAAGTGGTGCCTTCAGCGAGGCTTTCTAACGATGTCAGTATGAAAAATCCTTCATTCAAAGTTGTTATTATTTGTGATTGGTTACTTAATAGTAATTACTAAAAAATTCACTGTTTACCGGTGATAAAAGGCGAAAATTTCATTTGGGATTTTCGCCTTTTATAAGTTATAATATATTTTATATGAATATTTTAACAAGATATTACGGATTTAAAATTTTAGTTTGGTTGTTGCTTTTTTTTCCGGCCTATTATTTTATCAACGATTATAGGAGTTATTATATTAGGGAGGCCCTATACTTTAAAGGTGTACCAACTGTTGGTAGAGTAGAAAGTAAAATTCGTGAGATTTCAGCTTTAGGTGTTTTGTACAGCGTTAGTTACATAACGGAAAGTGGACAGAAGTTAACCAAAGCTTTTAATTTGGGAAAATCCTATGAGTATCAGAAAGGAGCAGCAGTCGATATGGTCTATTTCGCTGAGGCGCCACAATTTGCAGAGCCAATGTTTTCTTTTAAATATCACAAATTATTACGAGCAGAAACTTATAACATGGGTATATTGATATTTTTTTTAATAATTACCGGCTTGGGTTATTATTATTGCCGTAAATATGTTTTAAAATGATTATTTACAAACTGAGGACATACATAACATTTAAACTAATTTTTTGGATGTTCACATTCCTGCCTGGATATTATGTCATCTCAAATGTCAGGCAGATACATGAGGCTGAAATGTTGAGAGAAAATGGTTTGAAGGTAAAAGCTAAAGTTGTATCTGTAAAAACAACAATTGTTTCAACAGAAGACGGATCTGCTACACATTATATTCTGACTGTAAAATATAAAATATCGGATGGCGTTGAATATGTAAGGGAATTACAGCGTCATAAGACAGCCTATACAGAAAATGATGAAATTGAAATGCTTTATTACTCCAATAAAGGTTCAGAAGCAATTCCAAACAGTTATTTTTTCTTTTCCAAAGTTTAGTGAAAAGTTTGATTGTGCTGGTTCTGATCTCCGGATTATTGCCAATGATTTTTTATGTTTATATAAGAAAGGCGATCCTGTCATGATCTAAAACAGATTTCTGATTTTCTGAAATTTTTAACAACTGCAGTTTACAAATTTGTGCAGCAAAAAGAGGTAATAAATAGCCTTTTTGATAGCAAAAAAGCTATAAAGTAGCCTATTGGTGATTTTTTTTGGGTAATTATTTAAATTATTTGATTAAATAATTGACTTTTCAGGGGCTAAGTCATAATTTTACATCAAATTAGTTTCACTTTTTACTTTAAACCTATCATACTATCGGCTAAAAGCCGCTTCATAAGCCTATGAACAGTATCGTCACTCAACGTTTTATTAACTGTCACAATAAATTGCGCAAAGAACTGCGGGTTCGTTCCAGCAGACAGTTTGCCATGCATTTAGAATATCTTCCACAGAGTCTAAGTGAGATTCTTAAAAATAGGAGAGATGTTACCATCGAACTTCTCAGAAAGGCAGTGGAAGTGTACAAGATGAATCCGGTCTATCTTTTTACCGGTGAAGGACCTATGTTCATGAAAGAAGAGGACCACAAAAATTTCAGGGTTTTAACTATAGTAACTGATGCCCAAAATGATGAACGTATCGTGCATGTTCCTATTCCGGCACAAGCGGGCTATGCTTCAGAGTCAAGTGATCCTGTCTTTGTACAGGAACTGCCAACCTATACTTTGCCCGATTACAAATATAAGGTGGGAACACACCGCTCTTTCGATGTAGCCGGAGACAGCATGGAGCCTACACTTTTTGAAGGGGACAAAGTTGTCTGCAGTTATTTGGAGCCTACCCTTTGGGAAACAGCATTGAAAGACAGTTATGTCTATGTGTTTGTCACCAAAGGTGATGTATTGGTTAAAAGAGTGAATAACAAGATTAGGGATGAAAAAACGATAACGCTCATTTCTGATAATAGTTATTATGAACCTTATGATGCGAAAATTTCAGATGTGACAGAAATTTGGTATGTCAGAGCAAAAATTAGCCCTTTTCTTCCTTCTCCCGGCAATCTGAAAAATGTATTGAAAGATGAAATGGATTCGCTGAGAAACACCATTCAAAATCAGTCAAAGATTATAGAAAATCTGTATAAAACCATAGAAAGTCTGGTTAATAAGTAGGGTATTTAGCTGCAGACAGACCAATTAGCATTGGCCACAAGGGGTACCTTATGATTACGAATCAACGCCCTAAAGCTCGGTTCATACTTAGCTTCGCTGTCCTGCGCTTCATCTTTCACTTCTTGAAGCGCAACGAGTTTTATCTTTATAGCGCTCTTTCGTCTTTGGGACGAGATCGGTTCACTTCGTTGTCCTTCGATTCATCTTTTATCTTAATATGAGAAAACTGCATTTACAGGTACAAATATCACTCGATGGTTACATTGCCGGCCCCAATGGAGAAATGGATTGGATAGTCTGGAATTGGGACGAAGAGTTGAAAAACTTCGTTGCTGAACTTACTGCTTCTATTGGCTGTATTTTGTTGGGAAGAAATCTGGCGCAAGGGTTCATCCCGCATTGGGCCGCTGTAGCTGCAGATACTTCAAATCCGGAATATGAAGCCGGTAAAATCTTCCATGAAACAGCTAAAGTTATTTTCAGCAAAACGCTGGAAACCCCAATTGGAGAACATAGTACCCTAGCCAAAGCTGAACTCAGAAAAGAAGTTGAAGCACTTAAAAATCAAGATGGTAAAGATCTTATGGTCTACGGTGGAGGCAGTTTTGTTTCTGCACTTATTGCCGAAGACCTAATCGACAATTATTATCTTTTTGTAAATCCGGTGATTTTAGGTAAAGGTATGTCAATTTTTCAGGGACTTCAAATGCCGCAAAAAGTAGAAGTGGTGGACTGCTTTCCTTTTTCCTGCGGAATCAGTCTCATGCATTACCGATTGAAATAGACAAAAGCATTAAGAAAAAGGATGTGCTGTCGATTTTCTAGTATTTAAAACCTTGTAAAGAAAATTTTACACCAATATTTTTTCCCAATAGCCTACATCAATCCATTCTCCGAATTTTTTGCCAACTTCTCTGAACTGTGCCACTTTTTCAAAGCCGAATTTTTCGTGAAGCTTTACACTAGCTGCATTCGGAAGTGCAATGCCTCCGATTACGGCATGAATTTTCATCTCGACCAATAATCTGAGCAGTTTATCATACAGCGCGCTGCCAATGCCTTGTCCATGTGCGTCTTTTTTCAAATAAACTGATGTTTCTACAGTTTGTCGGTAGCCGCAGCGCGATTTCCAGCCGGTAGCATAGGCATAGCCCAAAATTTGACCTTCCATTGTTTCGTAAACCAGCCAAGGATAACTTTGCTGAACGTCTTCAATCCTGAATGACATCATTTCCGCTGTTACTGCTTCCTCTTCGAAGTTGGCAGTAGTATAGAGGATGTAATGATTGTAAATTTCTGCTATTTTACCCGAATCGCTTAGTTTTGCCGGACGAATCATTATTAATTATTTTTGTTCTTGTTGAACACCTATGCGTCTTTGGAAATTCTCGACAGACGGATTTTGTGTTAAAAAATGAAACGATAAAATAAATATATTTTCTATGCGTTTTTGTAAAGTATTTCTGCATAAGTTAACAGAAATATAAAACTAAAAAGAATTATATATTTTCAGGAAAGCCTAATTTCGCAAAGTTACCTAACTTTTTAGCTTTATGAGGAAAGAACAAAAAACAAATTTTATATATTATTGGCAATTGGCAGGTTTAATACCGGTTGTCTTTTTAACTTCTCAGTGTATTTCACCGTTTAATAATCCCTTGTCAAGGTTTATTGGAGAACATGCAGTTTTTGTGATGTTAGGACTTTTTGTTTTGGGAATGATTGCCGTTATGAGCCATCGACCCTACGTCATGCTTTATACCTGGCTTTCCTGTACGCTGCTTTGTCAATTTATAAAAGATTCTCCAAGAAGCCCATTCTATTACGCAAAAGTAAATGCCGATCAAAACACTTTTAGCTTAGCTCAATTTGATTTTCAGAACGAACATTCTGGTAAAGCCCTTTTGGTTACTGTAAATGAGGTTGAAGCCGATTTAGTTTCTTTGCTAACCCAAAAAGTAGACAATCAAAACAGTAAAACTATTCGTATTTTAAGACAAAGCTATCCTCATTACTTAGAAATAAATACTAACGCAGACTCAAAGAAGAACCTGTTATTTTCAAAATTTCCTATACATGTACTTGATACTTTTTATTTTAGAGGAAATCCGTATATTAGCAGTTGTATTCAATTTGACAGCTGCAATAGCAGAGTTCAATTTTTGAATTTCAACATGGTGGATGAAACGGAAAAACACCCGGATTCACTTTTAAATTATTTTGTTAATATTGCTGATAATTGGACAGAACTCATCAGAATAGAAGAACCACTCATGGTTTTAGGTGATATTTCATCAGTCTCATGGGCTGCTGAGTTAAGAGAATTTCGCAATAGATTAGTTTTGAATGACAGTAGGTTGGACCTAAGTCTGATTGAAAATAATAAACACATATTTTATTCCGGTCACCTTCGTTGTACAAAGTTTGAGCAGGTAGAAAATGGAGTAGTAGGGGTTTATCAGCTAAAACCTCAAAATATGCTGCAAATGGAAATCAGAAAACAACCAAATATTCCAAGTTTTAGTCAGCGCTAAAAGGCATAAAATTTCATCTCATACTAATTATTTTTATCGCGGTGCTGTTCAATTTTGGATTGCATCAGGCCTTCCATGAGATTTACTCTCCGGGCTGCTTCATCTGCAACCGGCCCAACATAAAGTTCTACTAATGTTTCAAAAAAAAGTTCTTTCCATCGGGCAAAATGTTTGGGCAGGAGAGCTGATTTTTTGTTGAGCTCCAGATGTTTTTGCATGACGTTTCCTTTATAATCTCCTGTTCTTAAAAGGATAATTTCCCAAAAATCAGCCTGAACGGACAAGTGTTCGGAAAGTTTATGTTCAGCCAAATTCGTAAAAAAATAAACTACTACAGGGTCAGTAAGGAGTTTTTCGTAAAATTGCGTCATAAGAAGTTCAATATCCCCTCTTGTTTCAATATCTTTTTTCATTCAGGACGTTTTTCAATTTTTAGAGTTGTATTTTTTAGTCTTTTTTCCATGAACAGCGCTAGAAAAAGTGAGGCCAGACAGAAAATGGTAAAAAGTAAAAAACCGGGCTGCAGACCGCTGTATTGGTGAGTTGTCAGAATTTCTGCCTGCCTGTTATTTTCTAATTGGCCCAACTGACTTTTCAGAAGACCATTAAAACCTATAAAAGCCATAAAAATAGCCACTACCATAACGTCTGCCATGGACCATTTTGCTGATTTTAAGACCAGAAACTTCATGATGGGATTGTTGTTGATAATCTGTACCCTGCGATATGCAAATGCCGAAGCAATTAGTTTGGATACAGGAAAAACAATGCTGAAGATAAGGATGAGAAGTCCAATTAGTGATGTTTGTAGATCCCCCTTGAACAACAATAGATAGGTTACATCCAAAATGCTTTTGCTCTGATAAAACAGAATTTGGTCTTTAAACCCAATTTCTTCATCAAGCAGTCTGAAATTAAGCGATAAAATCCTTGCATCAATATCTATCATTGGTGTACTGACACCCGCAGTAAGTATTGTGAAAGAGATAATTACAAGAGAACTGTAATGAAGCCATGAAATCTGAGCAGAAAATATCCAACTGAAAAATGATGCCAATAAGCAAAAGAGCAGGATTACTGACATCGACCAAAGTTGCGATTGAATGTTTGAAATTTTATTCTGCAAAAAGCTAAAAGCCGTATCCATGGAATTGTAGCCATAGCTTGCTATAATACTGTCTCTGTAGCCGCTTATAACTGTTTTGTCCGACTCTTCCTGAAGTTTTTCCACCTGTTTGTTCAAGTAGATTTTCAGGTTGTTTTGAACGGCGTCTTTGTCAAGTTCCTGCATCACCGATTCAGCAATGATTGGAACTTTGGACCTCAGGTCAATAGTAGGCAGAGCTACATTTTTTATTACTGATTTCAGTTTGTTTTGCCAATCAGCACTGTTTTTTTCTGCCTTCAGTAAACTGTCCAACTGATCCGCCATTCGATAAAGGCCATATTCCACGCCCTTTTTTAGGAGGGCGCGGTTGTCAGCATCCAATGAAAATGATTCGATTTTTTTTTGGAGAAAGGCAGCTGCTTTTTCTTTCCAAAGATCTGCATTCAGCAGCCCATATTTTATGTTCTGCAATTCAGCCAAATCATAACTCAGGTTCTGTCTTTGATTTGAAAGTCTGATACTCTGAAATGCAAAATAAATAGATATTGCTGTGGCAATAAAACTGCAGTAGAGAAGGATTTTCTGCATAGTTTTTTACTTCAGGTCAAAAAGGTCAGTCACGCCTATATTGCGATTGACATTGAAAGCCTCGGCATAGTGAAATCCAGATGCTCTGCCATAGGTACAGTTTTTGGCCTTGAGGAACTCAAGAAACTCTTTTGAGGAGATAGGCGTAGCGGGTTCAGTAGAATTGGGGTCGTAAAATTGGGATTTATATGCCATAAGGATTTCCAATTTTTTATCCATGTATTTACTGATGTTAAAGACAAAATCAGGCTCCAGGTTGTAGTCCTGAATATAATGGTAAACAGCTTTTGGACGCCATGCCTCCTGTAAGTTACCTTCCCACTCTGTTTCAGCCTTTCTCAGTCCCGAATAGAAACAGGCATCAGCTATCAGTTTAGCAGCTCTGCCGTGGTCGGGATGACGGTCATTTATAGAATTGGCCAAAACAATTTCGGGTTTGAAAAAACGGATCATTTTAACTATTTCAAACATATTTTCTTTATTGTGCTCGAAAAAGCCGTCGGGCAGCTGCAGGTTTCCCCTTACGAGCGCACCAATCATGGAAGAAGCAGTTGCGGCCTCTTTAAGACGTGTTTCGCCGTCACCGCGGGTGCCCAATTCCCCGGCTGTAAGGTCAAGAATGCCAATTTTATGCCCCAAAGAAATATGATGAAGCAGG
>CAINVS010000147.1 GCA_903854205.1 uncultured Bacteroidota bacterium
CAAAAAATATTTTAATACTATTGTTGTTGTTTTTCTCAGGCAAAGAAATCTCAGCACAGCAGAATCTCGTTGATCCGATGATTAATCGGAAACTGACCGAAGTTTATGGCTCGGAATTTTTTATTAACAGACAGGAGATAAGAGGAGCTTTTATTGTGCTTTTAAATGAGCGCCTAAAGTATGAACAGGTCCCAGAGACCGCGGATGAAAAATTTCAGAATTTGCAGAATGTACCTTTGTTGAATAAATTCAACGCTTCATTGGTGCATGATGTTTCAAATTTTAATGAATTAACATTCAATCCATTAAAATATCAAATGGAATTTTTTTCCAAAAAAACTGAGGTTTACCGTATAAATCCGGATTGGATAATTGTGATTACTCCACAGCGTTTTTAAGTACAATTAATCAATCAGAATAAATTAATAATATGAGAAATATATACATTTTTTTAACCTTAATGATAAGCTTTGTCTCACATTCCTGGGGACAAGGTAATACATGTGCAACAGCTACAACATTGACCGCAGCTGCAACATGTACTTATACTGCAGGAACAACAGTTGGCGCCACCTACCAGAGCAATGCAGCAAACGGAGGTGTTCCAAGTTGTGCTTCTCCCGGAGCTCCTGATGTCTTTTATGTTTTTACCACTACTGTTGCAGGTAACTATACATTTGATTCTAATACCGGCACAATAACTGATGGTGGTATGGCTATCTACAGCGGCGCATGTGGTTCGCTTACACAGGTTGCTTGTGACGATGACAGCAGTCCAAATGGTGCAATGCCAATGATAACTGCCAGTTTGGCTGCCGGCACAACTTATTACATTCGTTTTTGGGCTTATGGTGGCATCAATACCGGCACTTTTAGTATATGCATTACTTCTCCGTCTCCACCTGCAACAAATGATAACTGTGCTACAGCTACAGTACTGACTCAAGAGGCAGCAGGAAGTTGTACAGCAACAGCTGGAACAGTTGGAGGTGCTACAAACTCAGGGATTGCAAACTGTACAGGAACTGCTGATGATGATGTTTGGTATTCATTCGTAGCCACTTCAGCTAATGTAATTATCCGCCGGGTAACTACCGGTGGCTGGGATTCAGGAGTGGAACTTTTCGATAGTACCGGTGTAGCACCGGGTTCTTGTATTGGCACTTCAATAGGTTGTCAGGATGCTGAAAATGATTATAATGCTGGCGGACTAACTATTGGACGACGTTATTATGTTCGAGTCTATTCTTGGGGTTCCGGTGTTACGCCAAGTCCTCCAACCTTCACTATTTGTATTTCTACGCCACCGCCACCACCTGCAAATGATAATTGTGCCAGTGCAATTGTTTTGACACAAACAGCTTTTGGTTCCTGTGTACCTACTGCGGGAACTGTTGCCGCAGCACTTTCTTCCGGTATTGCAAACTGTACCGGTACAGCTGATGATGACGTTTGGTATAGCTTTATTGCCGTAACATCAACTGCTATTATTACACGTGCAACAACTGGCAGTTGGGACTCCGGAGTTGAAATATTTGCCGGAACAGGAATAGCTCCGGGTACCTGTATTGGTGCTTCTTTAGGCTGTCAGGATGCAGAAACAGATTTTACTGTTACCGGTCTAACTGTTGGTAACAGGTATTTTGTGAGGATGTATTCATGGTCATCAGGTTTTACACCTGCGACTCCCACTTTTACAATATGTGTTACCTCTCCGCCACCCCCACCTGCGAATGACAACTGTGCGGGTGCTGTCAACTTGACACAGGGGGCAATTGGAACCTGTACTACAACAGCAGGTACAGTTGCTGGAGCCACGGCTTCTGGGGGATCAAATTGTATTGGTACTGCAGATGATGATGTTTGGTATTCTTTTGTAGCTACCTCTTCCGCTGCAATCATTCGTCGTATAACTACCGGCAGTTGGGACTCCGGTGTTGAAATTTTCAATAGTGTCGGAGCTGCGCCGGGTACCTGCCTTGGTACCTCTTTGGGCTGTCAAGATGCGGAAACGGATTTTATTGTAGGTGGATTAACGGTAGGAACACGTTATTATGTACGTATATACACTTATTCTTCGGGATTTACACCTGCTACACCTGGATTCACTATTTGCATTACAACACCGCCACCACCACCTGCCAATGATAATCCATGTTCTGCTACTGCTTTGACGGTGAATACTTCCTGTTTGTTTACAGGTTCTACTACTGCGAGTGCTACAGGTACTGTTGGTGTGCCAGCACCCGGATGTTCATTCTACTCAGGAGGTGATGTATGGTTTACTGCTGTTGTTCCTGCCAGCGGTAGATTGATTATCGATTGTAATACTGGCGTCGTACTCGATGGAGGAATGGCAATTTATATAGGAACCTGCAGCGCATTAACCCTGTTGGAATGTGATGATGATGCAAGCGCAAATGGTGCAATGCCATATATTGACCGTTCAGGCTTAACACCGGGTACCACAGTATGGATAAGATTTTGGGAATATGGAAATGACAATAACGGTACTTTTAGTATCTGTGCTTCTTCACCTACTCCTGTAGTCACAAATCTTAGTGCCTGTAGCGGAAATTTCTTTGATACCGGTGGAAACGGTACTGTTTACGGCAATAACGAAACCCGTATTACGACAATTTGTCCTTCAATTGCAGGTAATAAAGTTTCTATAAATTTCACTGCTTTTGCAACAGAAAACAGCGTGGATTTCTTGACAATCTACGATGGAAATAGTACTGCAGCACCTTCTTTGGGCTTTTACTCCGGTACATCCAGCCCGGGCATAGTGACAGCAACTCCATCAAATGCTTCCGGCTGTTTAACTTTTGTATTTACTTCTGATGCTGTAACTACAGACGCAGGATGGGCATCTACTATCAGTTGTTTTGTTCCATGTCAAACAATAAATGCAGTATTGAACAGTACCAGCCCTGCTGCTTTAGGAGGTATTATCCGTGTTTGTCAAGGAAGCTCTGTCAATTTTGTTGGTAGCGGTACTTTTTCAAATAGCCCTGTAGGAGCAACCTATCAATGGAATATGGGTAATGGTGTAACCGTAAATGGTGCTAATATCAATTATACCTATCCTGCACCGGGCAGCTATTTGGTTAATTTGGTTATTGCAGACCCTAATGGCTGTCGAAACAATAATGTATTTAATCAGATTGTTCAGGTATCAACAACTCCAGTAATAGCAACTTCTGCTACACCTGCATCAATATGCTTGGGTCAGACTTCTGCTTTGGCTGCGAATGTAACTATGACGCCTTTTGTCACAAACTGTACACCTCCTGTGAGCGGTACTACCTTTCTACCGGACGGTTCAGGGGTTTCTTATACAACATCAATTCCAATCAACTGCTATAGTGCAACTCAGACTATTACAGCAGGAACAGATATTCAGAATATCTGTCTAAATATGGAGCACTCTTATTTAGGGGACTTAAATATTAGAATTATTTGTCCTAATGGACAGTCCATGGTCTTAAAGCCTTACACTGGAACCGGTGGTGGAGGAGGGGGTACTTACTTAGGTAATGCTAATGATGACGGAACTCTCACAGCTGGAACCGGCATGACTTATTGCTTTACTCCAGGCGCTACAACATTCTTAGTGAATGGATCTACTGTTCCTGCAGGTTCAAATCCTGTCGGAGTAGCAATTGCACCGGGTAATTATTTACCTACAGATCCTTTTACAAATTTAATTGGATGTCCTGCTAACGGTAACTGGACAATTGAAGTAACCGACAACTTAGCAATTGATAATGGTTATATTTTTAATTGGGATGTCAATTTGGCTGGTTCAGTTGCTCCTGCCCCATCATTTACACCAACTATTGCTTCTCAGGGATGGCAGGCTGCAACAGGTCTAACAACTTTAACATCCACAACTGCAAATGTTACACCTACAGCAGTTGGTTCACCTTGCTACGTATATAGTGTAACAGATAATTTTGGCTGTACTTATACGCAAAACCAATGTGTTACAGTAACATCATCAAATACGATTGCTCCAGGAGTGAATCGCACAACCTGTGTTAACACCGCTATGACTGCAATCACTTTAGCAACAACAGGTGCTACTGGTGCAACCTTCACAGGATTACCTGCAGGTGTAACAGGCTCATGGGCTGGCAATGTTGCTACAATTAGTGGTACACCAACAGCAGGCGGCACATTTAATTATACTGTTACTTTGACTGGTGGCTGCGGTGCTTCAACAGCCACAGGGACTATTACCGTAATAACAGTTAACACCGTTGCAGCAGGAATCAACCGCACAACCTGTATTAATAGTGCAATCACTAGTATTACCTTAGCAACGACCGGTGCAACAGGCGCAACCGTAACAGGTTTGCCGGCAGGCGTAACCGGAACTTGGGCTGCGAACGTCGTAACAATCAGTGGTACACCAACAGCAAGCGGATCATTCACTTACACTGTAACGACTACAGGTGGTTGTCCTCCGGCGACAACAACGGGTACAATTACAGTTAACCAGAATACCATAGCAGCAGGTACGAGCCAAACGGTTTGTATCAATATTTCGATTAATCCCATTAACCTTGCGACTACAGGCGCAACAGGCGCTACCTTTGCGGGTTTGCCGGCGGGCGTAACAGGTTCTTGGGCTGGTAATGTGGCTACGATAAGTGGCACACCCACCGCAAGTGGTACTTTCAATTACACGATTACTACAACAGGCGGTTGTCCTCCTGCTACCACTACGGGTACCATTACAGTTAACCAGAATACCATAGCAGCAGGTACGAGCCAAACGGTTTGTAGACTTTCCCCAATTGCTACCATCTCTTTAGCTACTACGGGCGCTACAGGTGCGTCCTACACAAATATACCTCCAGGATTATCGGCCTCATGGGCAGGAAATGTTGTTACTGTTAGCGGTACTCCAAATACAGCAGGTACATACAACTATACAATTACAACAACAGGTGGCTGTCCACCCGCAACTGCAACAGGAACAATAATAGTAAATCCATTACATACAATTACAGCGGGTGCAGACCGGACAGTATGCCAAAATTCTGCTATGACAAATATTACAATGACATTAGGTAGTGGTGCAACTGGTGCTACTGTTGTAGGTCTACCTACAGGGTTAATAATGGGAGTAGTAGGGACAACTGTAACTATAAGTGGTACCCCTACGACAGCAGGAACATTTAATTATACTGTAACAACTACAGGTTCTGCTTGTACTCCAGTAACTGCAACAGGTACAATTACCGTAAGTCCGATATACACAGTTGCAGCGGGTATCAACCGCACAACTTGTATTAATACTGCAATTACTGCTATCACTTTAGCAACCACCGGTGCAACTGGCGCAACCCTAACAGGTTTGCCTGCCGGCGTAACAGGAACCTGGGCAGCGAACGTGGTAACCATCAGCGGTACACCAACTGTGAGCGGAACATTCAACTACACTGTTACCACAACGGGCGGCTGTCCGCCTGCCACAGCAACGGGAACTATCACAGTTAATTCTCAATCTGTTGCACCTGTGGCAATCACAGGAACAAATACAATTTGCGCCAGCAGCAGTACTACACTCTCAGTAAGCGGTGGTTCACTGGGAACAGGCGCAGTATTTAACTGGTACAGCGGTTCCTGCGGTGGTACTTTAGTTGGTACCGGAAACAGTATAACCGTCAGTCCGGCAGCAAATACAACTTATTTTGTAAGAGCCGAAGGGTCTTGTAATACAACTACCTGTGCAAGTACAGTAGTTACTGTAAATACTGCTTCTACTGCACCAACTATTGTTGGCGTTCCCGGAACAGTTTGTCCCAATACAAATATTACTCTTACTGCATCCGGTGGAACTGTCGGAACAGGATCTGATATATTTTGGTATAGTGGAGCTAACGGATCAGGTACGCCATTGGGTACTGGCGCAAGTATTGTCATCACACCAAGCAGTACAATGACTGTGTACGCAAGAAGACAAGGAACCTGTAACAACTCCGTTGATGCTGTAACAACAGTAACGGTTAAAACTTATATTTACGCTGCAAACGGTACTTCAACAACAACATACTGTACAGACAATGCAGGTTGGCATCATTTCTATGTAGGTAACGATATTATTCTATCTGTTCTGGGAAACCTTGGTACTGCAGGTACAGTAACCGCAACTATTCGAGATAATAATGCTTATTATCAGGATCCGGGTAATACCATGACCTGTACTGGGGAAGTTCAATTTGAAATGGAAAGAAATTGGAATATTTCCTACACTGGAACTCTATCCGGACCCTATGATATTCGTTATTATTTCCAACCTGCAGAGAGAACTGCTGTAATTACGGCTGCAAATAACTGGATAACAACTTATGCCTCTTGCAGCTATACCTACAAATATCCAAATCCAAGCGGTTGGTTCTGGTTTAAAAATCAGGGCTCGGCTTATTCCGCTCCAGATTATGATGATGATGCAACTTTCCTGATGTTGACAAGCGGAGGTACCGGAACTACAACAAATGGTATAAATTACGCAACAATGACAGGCGTTCCAAACTTCTCCGGAGGTACCGGCGGAGTTATTCTAATTCCAACCACCCTTTTACCTCTGGAGTGGTTGTACTTTACAGGGCATACTGAGGAACGAATCAACAAATTAGAGTGGGCGACAGCCAAAGAGGAAAATACGGCATATTTTGAAATAACAAGAAGCAGAGACGGTGTTAATTTTGAAACAATCGGTTCTGTTGATGCCATGGGCAATAGCACAGAAAACAGCTATTATGGCTATAATGATCTTAATCCATTTACCGGTCTCAATTATTATCGTCTGCGCTTGTTCAACACTGACGGCACTACTGAATTGTCAGATATTGTAGTACTCGAAATTAAAGATGACGGCAAAAATTTTGGCTTCTATCCTAATCCGGTAACAGATGAAATTTTTTACCAATTCTCAGCTGACTTTTCAGAAGACATTCAAATAGAAATCATAGATGTTTTAGGAAGAATTCTTCGTACCAACATATTGAAATCAGTTGCAGGTACCAATAATCTGCGTACCGATATGAAAGATTTAGTACCGGGAACTTATAACATCCGAGTGACACACATTAAAAGCGGAAAAATATCAAGCGCTAAAATTGTAAAAAAATAATTCTTAATATTTCATCTAAACAAGAAGCGGGTTGCAAACTAATATTTGCAGTCCGCTTTTATGTTTTACAGATTTTTTGGGAATTATATTTTTTTGTTCTAATTTGCATCTGTATACATTAATATAACTGATGTTTAAAATAAAATCGTTTTACTACGCATTCAAAGGCATTGCTGACCTTTTCAGCGGCAGACATCCTAATGCCATGATTCACCTGCTTGCTGTTGTTACAGTTAGTACAGTCGGTATTTTCATTGGATTATCGGCAGTAGAATGGTGTATTATTGTACTATGCTTTGTACTTGTCATTTCGTTGGAAGCAGTAAATTCATCCATCGAGTATATAGTAGATCTTGTTTCTCCGGGTTACCATCCTCTGGCAGGCAAAGCAAAGGATATGGCAGCTGCTGCGGTGCTGCTGGCTGCAATTAGTACTGTTATTATCGCAACTGTAATTTTTATTCCCAAATTCATAAACATAATCCAATCATGAGCGTATTATTATTATTACTAACATTTTTTAGCTTTGGCAATTTAGTTTTTGCGCAAAGCCAACCAAAAATAACCGAACAAATTCGACAAAACAGCCGTGGCAGTTTCAATGCTTTTGTTTTAGAAATGCCTGGAACAATTTCATCTTTGAAATCAGTAAAAAGTGATTTGGGCAGCTTTTTGAAAGCTTACAAAGGGAAAACAAGCTACAATAAAAAGGCTGATGAATATTTCAGCGATGATGCCAAGATCAAGGCCATGAGTGAAAACACGGTTGATATCTTCGCTAAAGTAGTACCAAAGGATGCTGTAACATTGGAACTTGTAGTTTGGTACAACATGGGGGTTGTTTACCTTTCTTCTTCCGAGTACCCTCAGGGTGTGGCGGCAGCACAGACTATGCTACTGGATTTTTCAGATCGGGAATCTGTCAATATGCTTAAAGAACAGTTGGGCGCTGAAGAGAAAAAAATTGAAAGATATGAATTCAGGTGTTAAAAGCTTGAAAAAAGAAGCAGAAGGCTTTGTGAAATCTGTTAATGACTACAAAGAAGCGATTCAAAAAATCGAACAAAAAATTGTCGAAATAAAAGAGAAAGAAGCAACTAATACAAAGGAACAGGCCAAACAGAAAGCAGATATTCAAGAACAGGAAAAGAAAATCGAGGGTCTTAAAAAAGAGATTAAGAATATGAAAAAGAGATAAGCTCTGAAAATGCAGCGTCGCAAGCAAATTACTTACGGCGCTTTTTTTGCCTTAAAACTCGTCAAAATTTTTAATGCCAATTTTTCGCTTGCCCTGTTCAACCTCTTTAATCATTTTAAGTACTTTACTATTTACAGGAGTTTGCACCGAAAAATCGAGCCCTTTTCGCACTATATAGCCGTTCAGAAAATCTACTTCGGT
Organism: uncultured Bacteroidota bacterium; assembly: GCA_903854205.1. GTDB lineage: Bacteria > Bacteroidota > Bacteroidia > Chitinophagales > Saprospiraceae > Saprospira. The sequence goes on from CAINVS010000147.1 coordinate 8,547, forward strand.
TTTATTACCGCGTTCTAATGACTGCAGCATCGATGATTTGAGTCGACGGTATTTGAAACCAATAAAACGGATAAGCAGGTGACGATAAAGATTTCCTAAAAAACCGGCATTTTTTAAAAATTTATAATAATTGATTTTATTGGCATAGCTCGGAACTTTCATTTTCATGGCGTCGGCAACGGCTATTGCTTCTCGCATAATCTCTATGAAAAGGTTGCGCAGTTTCTTTTTGCTGAGCATCTCCCCAAGATAGAGTCCGCAAATTGCACCTAAACTAGTGATACAACTGTTGATAATGAGTTTTGAGTAAAGACTTGCTATAATATCATCTGATATTTCTACCGGTACAACAAAGGAAAGCAGTTCCTTTATTTCATCGAGGCGTTCTTTGGGGCTGTTATCGATATTGCCGATCACAAACTCACCTGTTGAAGTCATTTCCAATTCTCCGGGAGCATGCATAGTGGCACCCCAGCCTACTACGCAGCCAATCACTCGGTTTTTGCCTAAAACTTCTGCCAATATTTCTTCACAAATGCCATTTTGCAGAGAAACAACCAAAGATTTTTCATGCAGAAATGGCAGCAGCTCTTTGGAAGGGTCCATCATATCTGTGGCTTTTGTAGCAAGAAGGACAATATCCTTCATTTCTTTTAATTCGGAAATTGAAGCAAAGGCAGGCATTTTTACCTGCATATCACCATAAATTCCGCTTATCTTTAAGCCTTCGTTTGTTATTTTTTGCGCCAATTCTGGGTATTTGCAAATTACTTCAATTTGGTAACCTGCTTTTGCTATGAGTGCAGCACATATTCCACCTATGGCACCTGTGCCTACAACCAATATTTTTTTATCTTTTAGCATAATTCATTATTTATCCCAGATCCGTCATTAGAGTTCGTGATGAAAGCCTAAATGGCAAAGAAAATAAGTGCTCACGAAGTTTTTTTGGGGGAAGAAATAGTTACCCCTATTTCAAAACCAAAAAAACGAGTAAGTGCTTAGTTTCACAGCAATTTAGGCTTGGAATAGAATTTCTAATGACGGATCTGGGTTAATCACAATATAACTCTTTTGTCATAACAGCGCGGTACATCAGGCAAGGCATTTTAATTCCCGGAAATTAACAAGAGTATTTCTCATATTTCAATTTTTTAACATTAGTCATCGCTAGATTTTGGGGTTAAATCTCAGCAACCTTTAGAACTGTTGATGATATTCAAAGTTAGTTTTTATTTTTTTATATTAACTTTGTGCAGTGTGAGTTGTTAATATTGATTGAACATAGATATTTAGACCAAAAGATATAAAAAAAATGAAATACTCCATTAAAATATTGGCATTAACCTTTGTTTCTTTAGCAATGTACGGTTGCTTTGCCATACAGCAGGGCGACAGGTACAAACATATTGCCCCGGGTATCTGGCGTGGGCTCTTTCTTTTTGGCGAGGACAGTCTGGCCGAAAAGGTACCTGTAAATTTTGAAGTTACCGATGATGAAGGTAAAATAAGTATAGCTTTTATAAATGGTAAAACCCGTTTAAAGGCTGATAGTCTTCGTTTTTGGGGAGATACACTCTATGCCTGGTTTGATAATAACAAAAAATACCTCCGCCTGATATATGAGCCCGGCCTTATGGAAGGATATTGGTACGATACTTCTAAAAAAGAATATCCAATAGAATTTTATGCACAATATGCACAAAAACACCGTTTTGTCGACCTAAGAAAAAAGCCAAAATACGATATTAATGGTGTTTGGGCTATGGATATTTTGGACGAATCGGAAGATATTATACCTGCCCGATTAGAACTGACGGTAGAAAAAAATAAAGTTTATGCTTCCTTAAAAACTGATAAAGATTCGGTTGCCACCGATTTGGAAGGAACTATACAAAACGACAGGCTGCTGCTTTCTGCATTTACAGGTAATAAAATCTTGCTGATAAAAGCAGATCTCAGAGACTCTGTTACGCTATATCATGGCAGTTTCCGTATCAATACCAAAGAATTGGCCTGCTCTGCAAAAAAGGTAAAATCATAATTTTATGTTTTTTAATTCATTTTTATAATGAAAGCTCCCAAAGCATTTTTGTCAAAATCTGAGGCTAAAGCATTTTCGGCTGATCATCGCCGCACCATAAGTTTCAATATTGGCAAATATGATGTCAAGGTAGTCGAAGGAAAGCGTCAGTTTTTAAATTTGGAAAAAGCCAGAAAACTGGCCAAGAACACCAAGTGGTTCGCTATGGAAAACCTTCCTCAACTGCTTCTGGAGTTTGAACTTCAGTTCACCGCTAGGGGCGGCAAAGTCATTTGGGCTGAAAATGCAGCAGAAGCACTGTCGGAAATTGGCGAAATCATTAAAAAGCGAAATGCCAAAACAGTAGTCAAATCCAAGTCGATGATTACGGAAGAGATAGAACTGAACCATTTTCTGGTAGAAAAGGGGATTGAAGTTTTGGAAACTGACCTGGGGGAATACATTGTACAGCTGCGTGGAGAAGCACCATACCATATTGTTACTCCTGCCATGCACCTTAGCAAATATGAAATTGCTGATCTTTTTCATGAGAAATTTCAAACAGCAAAGGATGCTAGTCCGGAAGAAATTACGGCTTTTGTACGTAAACTGCTTAGAGAAAAATTTGAAACTGCCGATATCGGTATAACCGGCGCCAATTTTCTGATTGCAGAAAGCGGTTCGGTGGCACTGACTGAAAATGAGGGAAATGCGCGACTTGCGACAACCTTTCCGAAAATACATATTGCTATAGCGGGTATTGAAAAAGTACTGCCTAAACTGTCGGATCTGGAATTGTTTTGGCCCCTGCTCTCCACTTTTGGTACCGGGCAGCAGCTTACAGTATACAACAGTTTACTGAGCGGCCCTAAACTGGACGACGAAAGTGACGGTCCTGAAGAAATGTACGTTATACTCTTAGATAACGGCCGAAGCCTTATACTTGAGGACAGTATTATACGACAGTCACTTTACTGCGTCCGCTGCGGATCCTGTCTCAATGCCTGTCCTGTTTACAGAACAGTGGGAGGCCACAGTTATGACAGCCCTTACAGTGGGCCGATTGGTGCCGTTATCATGCCCCAACTTACCGGATTTACAGAATACAACCATCTGAGCGAAGCATCCTCCCTCTGCGGTTCCTGTACTGAAAATTGTCCTGTGAATATCGATCTTCATCATCTTTTGGTTTATAACCGGCGCAAAATTTCCGAAAAATTTGGAACAGGTACAGAGCGTTTCATGTGGAAAACCTGGAAAAATACCATGTTGCGGCGCAATAGGATGAACAGTTCTTCCTTTCTGAAAAATATGTTTATTTCCATATTTTTTAAAAAGGCCTGGGGACCAAGGCGCGACTTTCCTGAATTTTCCGGTCATTCATTCAATCAACTTTGGAACAAGGGTAAAGTTTAATATTTTAAGTTCTGACACTTATACCAATTATACCAATGCTTTTTATGCAATTTAAAAAATAAATTATATCTTGCAATCATTCTATACTTTCTGTATATTTTTTTATAAATACAACTCAATGTTATGAAATCTCTATCAATCCTTTTCGTATTATTTTTTGTCACGGCTACAATCCACGCTCAGACTTCTTCAGTTTCATCAGCTAATACTCAAACGGATTATTCTATTGATGCACAGATTCGAAGTATAAATCAAAACTTTAGAACTGCATATAATCTTAGTAATGATCAACAGCTTGCACTAAAAAAAGCTGTGGGAACCTTCGTTGAAAATATTCGCAAAGTCGGCAAAAACGGAAACTATGAAACCGACCGTAATAATTTTCACAATCAGATAAAAAATATTTTACCTGCAGATCAGTACAATCATTACAAAAACGTACAAATGGCTTCTGTAAATCAGCAGCTTAGCGGAATTATTAATACAGTAAAAAACACAACAGCCCCCACAGGCAAATAGTCATTTATATCTGTTCAACAATTCAAATTATAAAATATTTGCTGCTCTCGGATTGAATTTTCAACGGGAGCAGTTATTTTTAGCCCAAATAGGTTATAAATTCCTTTTAATCTGTTTTTCCCAAAAAGTCGGTTTTTAATTAAAAATGGCAGCGAAAACCTAATAGGATTAAGCATACAGTGTAATATCATGATAGAAGATAATAACGAAGAAGAATTGGATCTTGATAAGGAATTTTCCGAAGTAGAGCAGGAAACAGAAGAGCAGATAAAGGAAGTTACTCCCGAGCAATTGGAAGTTTTTAATAAGGAATTGATGCCACAAATCAATGCCCTGTACAACTTTGCCTATCACCTTACTTATAATGAGGATGATGCCAATGACCTCGTTCAGGAAACATACATGAAGGCATTCCGCTTCATTGACAAATATATCAGCGGTACAAACGCAAAGGCATGGCTTTTCAAAATTTTGAAAAATGCCTTTATCAATCAGTACCGCAAAAAAAGCAAACGCCCTCAGAAAGTAGATTATGAGGAAATTGCCGCTTATCATGATTCTGAAGACGGCAGTTATACTGAATATACAGACCTTCGCGAAGAGATTTTTGAAGGTATGATGGGCGATGAGGTGACTATTGCTATCAACTCCCTGCCGATTGACTTCAGAACCGTCATCCTGCTTTGCGATATCGAAGACTTTACCTATGAGGAAATTGCCAAAATAATTGACATTCCTATCGGAACTGTCCGCTCACGACTGCACCGCGCACGTAATATGCTGAAAGAAAAACTGCGTGATTATGCAAAAACTATGGGCTATAAGGACCTGAGAGGTACTAAGAAAAAATCTGAAGAAGAAGAATAAATAAGGGAACAGGTCACGTGTAATGAAGATTTTAAATGTGACCTTTCTGCCGGATTAACAGTTGGCCTAATGCTGATTCGATAATAATTTATGCCAATTTGGAACCTCCCGACAACTATGCTATTTGGAGACCTGCACTTATACTGCTTTAGTATATGTGCAGGTTTTTTGCTTTGTAAATTGAAAAGGTGATGAAACATTCAGTCAAAAGCCGGTATCAGAAAAAAGGCTAGGGTGAATATGAACAGTTGATTTTCAGATTTTTCCGAATAGCAAAAACTTGCGCATACATATCATTATAGATATATATGCGCAAGTTTTTTTTAAAAATGTTTTTCGCCAAAATTGAAAATTGCATTTTTGAAAAAATTTGTATAATTTCGAAAGCAAAAAGAATGCATGATTTAATTAACCCATAACCCTACGAATTATAGTAATTATGAAAATTTCAGTTACAAAAATCAAATTTAATGACAGCCTTTTTTTTAAGATTACATTTCCCTATAACAATGAAATTATAAGCTTCATCAAAGAACTTGGAGCTATATTTTGGGATAAATCCGAAAAAGCATGGATATGCGAATACAATGGCGAAAACTATCAGAAAATCAAATTATTGTCCTCAAAATTCCTTCTTGAATATGACAATGAAATTATAAATCAATTTGAAAAAAAGGTAGCCAATATTGCAGTTAAGGAAGTAAGAATTGAAGTAAACAGCAAAAAAATAATTATTTACATTCCAAAAAATGAGGCCTTTATCAATTTTATATTTACTATCAGATATTCAAAATGGGAAAAGGATTTAAGAGCTTGGTCAATTCCGAATTATTCAGACAATATTGATAAAATTTTGGCTTTTCTTGTCGGAAATAACATTCAAGTCCTATATGATCAGCAAGCAGATAACATTAAAAACAGCTCTTTAAAACCCGAAGCAACAGCACTGAAAGCTATAAAAACAGCAAATGGCCGAATAAAATTGATATTCCCTTACAATAAAAATCTTGTTGCTAAAATTAAAGAAATGCCTTATTGGCAATGGGATGACAAAAACAAATGGTGGACGGTACCTTTTTCGCAAAGCATCAAGGAAAAACTGATTGATGCTAGCATAAAAGAAGGATTGGAAATGATTTGGGACGAGGAACAAGCTATTGAAAAACAGGCAAAAAAGTATTTAAACAGCAATAATCGCCGTCCCTGTCCAGAAAATATGATCCTAAAGCTTCGCGAAATGCGCTATAGCGAAAATACGGTAAAAACGTATAAAAACTCATTCGAAGAACTCATCAATTATTATCCGACACATGATATTGATAAAATTACAGAGCCCATGATTACTGCCTTTTGCCAATATTTGGTAATCGACAGGGGCGTTTCCTCATCCTATCAGAATCAAGCTATAAATTCCATCAAGTTTTACTATGAAAAAGTATTGGGCGGACAAAGAAAATTATACAATCTGGACAGACCAAACAGAGAGAAACAGTTACCTACGGTGCTGAGTACCGAAGAAATTAAGTCGATTATTCAAAAAACAGATAATCTAAAGCACAAAGCTATTATTATGCTGATTTATTCTGCCGGTTTGAGAATCAGCGAGCTGATTAATCTTAAAATAGCTGATATAGATTCCAACCGTATGCAGATCCATATTATAGCGGGTAAAGGCAAAAAAGATAGGTATTCATTGCTTTCTGTTAAAACATTAGATATATTACGACAATATTACGCTGAATATCAACCCCCAGAATACCTTTTTGAGGGACAGGGCAATAAGCAGTATTCTGTAAGAAGTATACAGGCCTTTTTCAGGGAAATTTGTCAAAAGGCCGGTATCAGAAAAAAAGCAACGGTACATACGCTAAGGCATTCATTCGCTACTCACCTTTTGGAAAACGGTACTGACTTGCGATATATTCAGTCACTATTAGGGCATAGCAGTTCTAAAACCACTGAAATTTATACGCATATAACTACAAAGGGCATGGAAAAAATAAAATCTCCGTTGGATGACTTGACTTTTTAGCTATTTTATCATATATTTGAATTGACATGATTTTCAAACGATGTTTGAAGCTAGTTTCTCTACTGCGGACATATGGAATATATACGCAAGTGC
>CAINVS010000148.1 GCA_903854205.1 uncultured Bacteroidota bacterium
AAAGGCGCACCGAATCGAATTGAAAGGAAAAAGCAGGCGAAAAAATCTAAACCAACTATCTTAGCCCCGCATTTATACCGTACTTATCCACATGGGGGTCAAAGGTCCGGAACATGGGGGTCAGACACTCCGGAATAAACAGCTATTGTAATATATATCCGATTTTTCATGATTGGAGATAAAATCTTTTTGGGTAAAATACTTTCCTGGATAATGCCACAATTCGTATTTACCTGTATAAGTATTACCTATAATGAAATAAATACCACTATCATCAAATATGAAATCATAAGGTTGATAATATGATACAATATCTATATTGCTAACCAGCGCTTGACCAAAATTAATTGATAATGGGTATGGACGATAAACTAAAAATTCCCTAAAAGCAATTTGTTCACCTATAATCAAAGGTTGTATATTATCTTCTACCGGTGTGGAAACAATACCACACCTAAAATCATTAATGAACCAATAAAACTTAATAAAGAGTAGTTTATTTTTATAAACATCCCACATTATATCAGTTTTAGTAAGATTATTCCGGTTAATCGTAGCAACCCGCAGAGTATCACGTCCTTGGCTTATCTTTGAAAAAGACACTTCGTTTTCTGCCGATTTCTGAGTAAAAATTGAAGAGCCATCTTCAGACAAGATTACCTTTTGTAATGAAAGTGTTTGTGCGCTTAAAGATGTACTAGGAATATCAACAGTTTCCTGATCATGCGAGAAATTGCTTGGTATCCATTTTTTGGGCAACAGGACAAATGTTAGTAGTCCCAATAAAATCGCTGGTACAAAAAGCAAAATCAGGGACCGATAATACCGGGTACTTGCAAGGGCTAATTGAATTGCAGACATATCGCTACTTAAATTTATAGAAGAAACTATGGGTAAAAACGTTTTAAAGGCTCAGAGTGTGGCGCTGAACGTAAAAAATGTTATTGTTTTTGAGCGTGAAGGCCACCGTTCGCATGCCATTATCTTATTTATTTCTCACGAAGGTCAAATTCGAAAAAAGACCAATTCCCATCGAGAGGTTTGGTAAGTGTGGTATCTACTGGTAAATATATACTCTTAAAAGGTGTTCCTCGGTACAATATATATCTATATTTCCCTATTTGACAATCAATTCTCACAAAATTATCCTTACAAACCAGGTAATAACAATCAAGTGCTTTGAATTTTTCAGTAAAAGTTAAATCGATGCTATCTCTTCTGAAATTTTTCTCAATTTTGGGAGCAGGATATATCTTAATAACTGCGTAGTCACCAGAAGAATCAAATTTACTTACTTTATAACTAGCGTTTTCCCCTTTTCTCAATCTTCCAAAATTAAATCCATTAAACGTTTTGTATCCAATTGAATCGAAGTATTGGGCTTTTTTGGTAAGTATCTCTTTATTTGTTTCATATTTACACGACGCATAAAACATGAACGAATATATTAAACCGATTATAAACTTCTTCATTTTTCTGATTTTTGACGATATTTTGGCGTGCCAAATACAGGGTTCCAATGGTAAGGCATTATTTTCCCAAAATAAAAAATCACCGCATCACCCAATCATCCTCATTAAAAAGGACGTCCAAATTTTTGCAATCCTCCGGTCGATCATGATCCAGTAACACACCAGGAAACATTTCACGCACCAAAGCCGTTTCTTTTTTAGTGCCAAAATAACCCAGGTATTTTAACGATTTACACTGCATAAAAGGCTCAAGATGAACTGGTTTTAAGCCTTTTGTTCCCAAATGAATACATTCCAAGTTGGGTGCTTTAGCCAAGCCGCTATAATCAAACAATCTATTTGTGTCGGTGCAATAAATACGCCTTAAACGAGTCATCTTGGAGGAATCTGGCCAATGCTCCAGTTGTGAAACACTAAAAAGGCTAATAATTTCCAAATTAGACACCTCTTTAATGAACTCAAAACTACTTGTATCTCTATCCCACATTAAATGCAAATATTGTAAGGGGGTATTTTTATTTAAGGGTATGTTTGAAATATTTCGACAAGTATTAAATCTACAATGTCGAATGTTTGCCAAAGGACTAAATTCGAATCCGGAGAAATCAACATGCGTACCAATAATCTCAATTAGTTGACCCAGTTTCCTTAAATTAAGAGGCTTTTTCCATGTATCTAAGTGTAGATAGCGTAATTTAGTAAATTCAGAAATATATTCTAAATTTTGTATTTTCCCATGATGACCAAAATAGATTAAGCGATTTGCACTAGATTCCATCAGTGAAAAGTCCATAACTACATCTTTAGTAGATGAAGAGGAAAGCCCATCAAAACCAGGCAATACTTGGAGTACCGCTTTAATTTGTTCTTTGGAATCAAAAAACGCACTAAGCATTCTTTCTTTACACTTTGAGCCATCAAAAGACACTTCCACAATTTTAGGCAAACCATTTTCGTCAAAAAAATCGACTTTAAAATAATTTTTGCTGTAATCTAAAAAAGAACTAAAACTTAGCATTGAAAAAAATAGTTTAAAGGTTTTGCAGCATTAAGGATCACAGGTTGGAGCCCATCCAAATGGCAGTGTAGGGTATAATCCATATAACCTTGCAAGTTGTGTCCAAGTGATAAACCATGGATGCAATTTTGATGCCCATTTAATGTGTTATCCCTTTTTTTCTTCGTACCATCCATTGATTTTCAACAACTATTTACACAATTGG
>CAINVS010000149.1 GCA_903854205.1 uncultured Bacteroidota bacterium
AGGGGCTTCTGCGGAAACGTGGGAGTCCTTTTTTAATAATGCGAATCAAGGGTTGAAATATATTGAAAAGTATTGATTTTATTTAAAAAAACTAAAAATTACGAGCCGAAGGCACCGTTTCAGATCGTCGGAAGCACCAGCATATAGAATTGGCCCTTTCGAGTATAGTGCTAAGCCTGAAAATTCAATAAAAAAGCAAAAAATCTTAGGCTGAAGGACAGTCTGGCTTATTACTTTTTTTTAAAAGTGATTCAGATTGACAAAAGGAAATTCAGAATCCCGGGCTGCTGTATTTGGACTTTGTGAATATTATCGGCCTCAAAAATTTTTGTCAGCAATCTCTGCCAATTCTCCACTACCAGTAGAATTAAAAAAAATCAATTAAAAACATCCCTTTCAACAGCTTTCAGCTCATTGCTGAGTTCATGCGCCTTTTTATCGTAGTCGATAATCTGCTGCTTTTCCGATTTGAGATGATAGTCGAAATCGGTAAACTGTTCGTTGATTTTGTTTTTAATTTGCATAAAATAACTGCTTAGATTCTTATTGAGACTATCTTCAAACTCAATACGCTTTTTCTGAAGCATCTCCTTTACCGCAGCAATATATTTCCCTTTTTGCATGATAGCAATTCCTCCTGCAACAGCAATTCCTAAAGCACTTGCGATTCCTCCGGTAATGTCAAGAACAGAGAGGTTGGTAATAATTGCGAGCGTGCCGCCTATTGCTGCAATACCACCGGCAACATTTACACCTGAATAGTCAATATTTTTATCTTTGATGATGTCCTCCCCTTTAAAAACAGCTGATTTATCAATAAAATCTGTCAGATTCTGTTTGAGAGAATTAACCATCTCATTTCTTTTCTCATCAATTTTATAGAACATTTTATGAGGTTTGATTTTCAGATCCTCAAGCGTATCGAGCGCTTCTTTAACACCGATTACCATGTAGCTGATATCACTTTTTAGGCTGTCAATGCCGCCTTCAAGGACCAGATTTATTGCTTTATTCAGGTTGTCGATATGATTTTTATTGACAGTTTCCAACCAGGTTTTATTGCTCTCCCCACCGAATATTGTCTTGATTGCCTTGAATGTAAAGCTGAAAAAGCCGATTCCTTTTTTTAGTTTTTCAATTGATTCAGCGGTATTACTGTCATAAACATTCATGCACTTTTTGCTGAGTGACTGAATGTTGGCAATTGTCATAGCTTCTTTATTGACAATAATTGAGTCTATTTTTTCACGGGTAGAATTGTCTTTGTTGAATTTTGCTTTTCTGGTATTAAATTCTAAATCAATATCAGACATCAGTTTACGGATAACATTTACATCTTCCGTGATTTTATTCATTGCTGCATCTTTCAGCACATCAACATTGATGAAATCTCTAATTTCTGAAAAACCGCTTTTTTCGGGGCTGTTCCCCATCTCCAATTTTGCAGAAGTAACGAATATCCTGGGAGATTCCATGTGTTCCTGAATCGCATACTGATTGAGCAGGTTGCGATAGTTTAGAATTTCCTCATCGCTGTAGCGGTCGGACTTTGTCATAACAAAGACAACTTTTTTAGACCATTCGTTTTTTATTTTTTTAAAAAAATCCCAGGCAGACTGCACATGGATATTGTCTATTTGGAAAATAAAAAGCACCAGATTGCATTTGGGAATAAATCTTTCAGTAATCTGCTGATGTTCAGTTTCACGGCTGTTTGTCCCGGGCGTGTCAACAATTGTTATTTCTTTAAGAATCTCAGCGGGAAACTCTCTTGTCACCAGTCTTTCGCCGCTATGCTGCAGCAATTTTTCCGAATTGCCGTAGATGATTTTCTGAACCTCTTGGGTGCATATTTCATGGCTGGTTGCGCAAATTGGACTGCCCAAGAGTGCGTTAATAAAACTGCTTTTACCGGCATTTACCTCGCCGACAATAACAAAAAGAAAATTCTCATTGATATTATCAATCTGACCTTTAAGTATTTCTCGGGTTTCTTTATTGACACCAAACTGATTGGCGACATCCAAAAGATTGGATCCCATTATTTTGAGCGCCGACTTTAGGTTTTTTATTTTCTCACTAATTTCAATTTTGCGCATTCTGGATATGAGGTATTAAATGTTTTAAAATCAGAGTCATAAAATTAAGAAAAATGAATCAGTATACTTGCTGTCTTTAAAACAATTTCAAGTTTTGTCTATAATAGCTGTGGCATCTTTTTTTATTTACTCAGGCCATACTCTGATTGCCTTAAGGAAATACAAATTTTCCTGTATTTACAATTTAGGGCAATATAATATTTTAACACCAAAATACAATTGTCAATACAAATTACCTGCTACAGGAACAGCTCCAGAGGAGCGATATTTTTGTAGCAGCGTAGGCTGCGAAGGAAAAGAACCCTGTAGGGGTGACATTTTGTTTAGCCATGTCGCCCCGATTGGATGCAAATAGGTTAAATCATCAGTAAAATTTTGGGTGTTATCTTTGCATTGAAATACAATTTTTCTATTGACAGATAAGAATTTAACAATCATTTTGCCTCCACCGCCAGCAACCGCTCATTATCCATTTTCAGTTCACCGCCCTGTAGCCACTGCATTTCATGATCTTCGGCAACAATGACCGGCATGCGTTTTTTGGAGTTATGGATTTTGCACAGCAGTTCGTTTGCTTCGGTGGTCAGTATACAATAGGTTTTTAGCCTTTCTCCGGAATGTGGATCTGTCCATTCGCTCCAAAGTCCGGCAAATGCGAAGAGGCTGCTGTCCGGCATTATCAGTTCAAATTTCTGTTTCTGTTTGCCTTTAGTATCGAGCCACTGCCATTCAAAAAAGCCGTCAGCTATGATTAAACAACGCTTATTGACTGAATTTTTGAATGAAGGTTTTTCATGGATTGTTTCCATTCTTGCATTCAGGGTATATTTTCGGATTTCGTTATTTTTGGCCCATTCCGGTATTAGTCCCCAATGGAAAAGCTGAATTATTTCAGATTTATTATCAGTAATAACCGGCGTTTCAGGATAGCTGAATCCGTTATAAGTTCCTGCTTTGAACATCTCGGGATGTTGGAAAGCTGCTTTGAAGCGTTTTTCAATTTCCTTTACAGGTTTTGAGAGTTGGGAAAGGAAGCACATTTGAAGGAGGAATTTGAATTAAAAATTTGGTACATGGTAGAGGGTACTAGGTAGAGGGTATTTTAAAAATATTTTAGTGTATCAAGAATTTGGATTTTAGATTATCATAAGTTTGAAGTCAGAACCGAAGGACCACGGTCTAACGTCTTGAACTGTAGTATTTTTGCTTCGGCCTAATCCACATATTTTAATAAAATGCCCCCAAGACAGCTCAACTGTTTGGGGGCATTTTTAATAAAATATTGATTTTTATTAGTCGTTGCTGCTGAACATAGCAACAAGGCGCAGAATTTCGATGTATAACCAAACGAGGGTAACCATCAGACCCAAAGCGGCCATCCACTCCATATAAACAGGAGCCTGCATGCGCTCACCTTTTTCAAACTGATCAAAGTCCAAAATGAGATTCAAAGATGCAACACCGATAATCAGGAGGCTGATACCTACACCGATGAAGTTCATTTCATGAAGATAGGGAATACCTGATCCGAACATGTGCATTACCAGATTAACCATATACATCATTGCGATAGCACCTGTTGCAGTAGTTACAACCGATCTGAACTTTTCAGTAGGTTTGATAATACCTGTGCGATAAAGAATCAGCATAGTGAAAAGTGCCAACATAGTAAGCAGCAAAGAATTGATAACCACACCTGCTCCCAAAGCGTCAGCAAAAATGCCGGAAATTGTGCCCAAAGCAAGGCCTTCAAAAGCTGCATAAAGCGGAGCTGTAAAAGGTGCATTGGTCGGACGGAAATAAGTAATACATACGGAGACCAGTCCGCCGATAATACCTACCCACATTAAAATTGGGTTCATCAGCATTGCGCCCAAAAAACCTGTTACCAAAAGGATGGCTCCCAAAAGTAAAGATTTATTCACAGCACCGGAAACGGTCATGTGTGTGGCCTTACTGCTGCCCAAAGAAAAACTGTCCAATGGAGCTTCAGTGCTTTTTGCAAAAGCATTTTCACTGAGGAATGGATTGGAGGAAGAGAAAAAACGACTGCGTTTGCTCATGGTGATATCTGTTGTTTTAAATTAAATTTTATTGAGTAATACCAATTGAAAACCAAAAATGAGAAAAGAAAGTTGCATCTGCAAATATTATTTAACAGAAAATAATAAAATATTGATTAAAAACTGATAATATCCGTTTAAAATAAAATCGGGATGAGAAAATTGAAGATAGTTGTAAAATTGACCTATATTTATCATTTATATCAATAGGTGTTACCTTATTTTTATAGGTCAGCATCCAAGCCAATTATAAAAAAGGGCTAATTAAATTGATTATGGAACGGGAACCATTGCTGGAGGTTAGAAACCTCAAATCATATTTTAGAACAAATGAAGGCATTGCAAAGGCGGTAGACGACATCAGTTTTACTGTTTACAAAGGTGAAACATTGGGTATAGTAGGTGAATCAGGATCCGGTAAGTCTGTAACCTGTCTCACAGCCATGCGCCTTATTCCTGAACCTCCCGGTTTTGTAGCAGGCGGAGAAATTATCTATCATGGCGACGGAAAACCTGTAGACCTGCTAAAGCTGAGTACTAAGGAAATGCTCAATTATCGCGGGAATGATATTTCCATGATTTTTCAGGAGCCGATGACCTCCCTGAATCCGGTTTTTACCTGCGGAGAACAGGTGATGGAAACGATTCTGCTCCATCAGAAAGTGAGTAAAGAAGAAGCAAAAAAACGAACAATAGAGCTTTTCGAACAGGTTAAATTTGATGAACCTAAAAGGATTTTTGGGGTCTACCCGCATCAGCTTTCAGGCGGACAAAAACAGCGGGTAATGATTGCCATGGCACTTTCCTGCAATCCCAAAATTCTTATTGCAGATGAGCCTACTACGGCATTAGATGTAACAATTCAGAAAACTATTCTGGATATGATGGATGAGCTGAGACACAGTATCAAAGCTTCAGTCATCTTTATTACACACGATTTGGGCGTTATTGCCGAAATCGCCGACCGGGTTATTGTTATGTACAAAGGTAAAATAGTAGAACTGGGAGCAGTTTATGATATTTTTACCAATCCGCAGCACCCTTATACCAAAAGCCTTTTGGCCTGTCGTCCTCCACTTGATTTCAGGATGAGCAAATTGCCGGTTGTTTCCGATTTTATGGAAACTGCAATCGATACAGAGGGAAATATTACAATTACTGAAAAAGTTGTATCAATAGATGATGTGGTCAATAATTTTAAAATCAGTGAAACGGATACAAAAAAACGTTACAATGATTTGATGGCACAATCGCCAATTTTGGAAGTTATTGACTTGAAGACACATTATCCCAGCAAAAAGAATTTTTTCGGTATCACTACCGATTATGTCAAAGCTGTAGATGGCGTAAGTTTCAATGTCTATCCCGGAGAGACTTTGGGTTTGGTAGGGGAGTCGGGTTGCGGAAAAACAACACTTGGAAGAACCATTCTGCGTTTGGCTCAGTCAACCTCGGGTAAGGTGCTTTTTGAAGGAAGAGATATCCTTCAATTGAATGGACAGGAGTTGAAGGAGTTGCGAAAAGATATGCAGATAATTTTTCAGGACCCCTATTCTTCTCTCAATCCGCGCATGACTATTGGAAATGCTATTCTGGAACCCATGAAGGTGCATAAAATGTACGACAGCGAAGAAGAGCGATATGCCAAAGTCATAGAACTCTTGGAAACGGTATCCTTGGAAGCAAAACATTTTCACCGATATCCGCATGAATTTTCAGGCGGACAGCGTCAGCGCATCTGTATTGCCCGAGCATTGGCACTCCATCCGAGATTTATAATCTGCGATGAATCCGTGTCGGCACTCGACGTTTCTGTTCAGGCACAGGTACTTAATCTGCTTATTGATTTGCGCGAGAAGTTTAACTTTACCTATATATTTATTTCTCATGACCTTTCTGTAGTTAAATTTATGAGTGACCGGATGGTCGTAATGAATAAGGGCCTGATTGAAGAAATTGGAACGGCAGATGAAATTTACAACAATCCACAAAAAGAATATACACAGCAATTGATTTCAGCTATTCCCAAAGGCAGAATCGAGGATATAGCAGCAAGGATGGGAAATATTTTGAGATAAAAACACATAATATATTCTAAAAAATTTCATGAAAGAACTCTTCGAAAGATTCAGCATCTATTTTCAAAATTTTGCTGAATCAATTCACCCAATTGATTTTGTTATTAATCTGATTGTCGTAACCCTTTTGACAACTGCGTTGGCGGGCTTTTATATTTATTTTGGCAATGCAGTCTCAAACCGCAGACGATTTGCTGCCAATTTTGTGCCTTTGGCACTTACCACTATGCTTGTCATGATCATCGTAAAGTCCTCCCTGGCTTTGTCCTTAGGTCTTGTAGGTGCACTTTCCGTTGTTCGCTTCCGCGCTGCCATCAAGGATCCGGAAGAATTGACTTATCTGTTTTTAGTCATTGGCCTCGGCCTTTGTACAGGGGCCAATCAGCCATTTTTGGCGGTTATTCTCATGCTTTTTCTCTTTGTTTTTCTCTATCTCAGCAAAAGAGTCAGCGGTGAAGCAGGTTTCAGAAAAGACGACGGTCTTTTTATCAACGTGACTACCGATATCAACGATTTGGAAAAAATAGTGATCCTCTTGGATCAGCACCTGCAGGAAGTGGAACTGAAAAGAATGGATGCATTGGGGCAGGGCATTGGCCTCGATCTTTCTTTTGTCTGTAAAGCAAAATCGATAAAGGATATTGCAAAAGTTAAAGACGCACTCTTGGGTCTGTCACCTTCCACCATCGTTTCGGTAATTGATAAACCTGATCTTATAGTCTGATTATGTTAATTTTAAATATAGAAACTACCACCAATGTGGGCTCAGTAAGTCTCTCAAAAGACGGTTTTACCTGGGTGCTGATAGAAGAAAAGGATAGTGGCGATCATGCAGGACAATTGACAATCTTTATTCAGCAGATATTGAATATAGCAGATAAAAACCTGTCAGAGGTCGATGCAATTGCGGTAAGTGAAGGACCAGGGTCCTATACAGGACTCAGAATCGGTGTTTCGGCCGCAAAGGGCATCTGTTATACCCTTGAGAAACCACTGATTGCCGTCAATACACTAAAGACGATGGCTTATGCGGTTGGTCTTTATCATACAATTGGTGTTAATGATATTATAGTTTCGCTTCAGGATGCCCGTAGAATGGATGCTTATGCTGCTGTATACGACAAAGATCTGAATGAAATTAAGGCATCTTTTTTCCTTACTTTGGAGCCGGATAGTTTTTTGGACCTTATACCTGAAGGTGCAAAACTTTGGGTCTGCGGTAATTCCGCTGAAAAGTGGAAAACTTTATTGTCCGATCCAAGAGTCATTTTCTCTAATGTGAAAGCGCCAAGCAGCAGATTTTTGGAAAAACTTTCTGCGGAGGCCTATGAAAATAAAGCATTTGAAGATGTTGCCTATTTTGAACCCTTCTATCTGAAACCACCGAATGTTACCAAACCCAAGGCTTTACTGTAAAATCCTTCTCTCGTTTTTGGTACGAGATCGGTTCGCTACGGTCTTTCGGTTAAACTTTTATCTTTAAACTTTTATCTTCTATCTTCTATCTTTTATCTTTTATCTCCCATCATTTATTGCCCGCGATGTTTCACATATCCCAACTAATACCAATTCCATTAAAGGAGCAAAATATAGGATTTTCCGAGGTTTGGAAAACAGAACTTGATATTCAGGCTGCTAGACGCTGTTTTATATCAGCACCATCCGGTAAGGGCAAAACAACCCTCCAGCTTATATTCTATGGAATAAGAAAGGACTATGAAGGAAATGTAACGCTTGACGGACGAAATATTAGGGATTTGGGATTAAACGATTGGGCAGAAATAAGACAGAAACGCCTTTCCATCATATTTCAGGATCTGCGCCTTTTCCCAAATCTCACTGCCTGGGAAAATCTGAAATTAAAAAATATGCTCACCGATTTTAAAACGGAAGCACAGATTAAAGAAATGGCAGAAAGACTTGGTGTAGCTGAGTTTTTGAGTAAACCGGCCGGCATTCTTTCCTACGGTCAAAGACAGCGTATGGCGATTGTCCGAGCCATGTGTCAGCCCTTTGAACTGCTGCTCATGGATGAGCCCTTTTCTCACCTCGATGCAGAAAATGTCAAAAAAAGCTGCGAGCTGATCAGTGAGGAATGTAAGTCACAAGGTGCCGGCTATCTGATTGCCAGTCTTGGAGATACTTATACTTTGGAATATGACAGAACCATCAGATTGTAATAGACCAAATTTTATTAAAACGTCAACTCCCAAATTATTATACTGCGATCGTCACTGCAGGATATCAACTCATTGTTGTATTTGGACCACAATAGGCGGTTTACCGATTTTAAATGTCCCCCATGCCGGATACTGTCAATGACTTTGAGCAAGGCAAAGCTTTGGGCATCCCAGATTTTAATAGTCTTATCGCGGCTTGCTGTGGCAAAGTATGGTAAAGTCGGATGAAAAGCAATGTCATTTACGGTGAAAAGATGTGCTGCTTGCGTGGGAACTTCTTCATGGGCAACTGTTTCCCTGATCCTCAGATAGGCATCTCTTCCTCCGCTGAGCAAGTATTGCCCGTCGGGGCTGTATCTGACAGAAAAAACGGAATTTTGATGCACTTGTTTAAGCACTTTCTTTAGTTCCAAGGTTTCAGAATGGACAAGATAGATATTTCCATCGCTTGAACCGATAGCAATTTCTGATTTAAAAGGATGTTTGTCTATACATCGCAAACTCTCGGCACTCAGTTCAAGGGTTTCAATACTGCGGGCATTTGGGATATCCCAAAGTGTAAGGCCGCCTTCGCCGCCCAAACTTAGTAATTGGTTATCATTCAGCTGATGAAATGCAAAAATTCCTTTTTTGTGAATCTGTACAGATTTAAAATTCTGCTGATCGGCCATATCAATCCAATGCAGCCCGCCATACATATTCCCGGCAACAACCCAATGCTGCTCAGGCAGATAAGTCAATGAAAAAATATTTCCATCCGCTTTGGCCAGGAGCCGGCCAAGTTCAGGGTTATTGAGATCCCAAACTACAATCAAACCGTCTCCTCCTGAAGATAGTATGAGATTGTCTGTATTGTAAGCTGAGAGGGCATAAACAGATGCATTGTGACCTGTAAGCTGCGCTGTCTTTCGAATATTGACATTCATGAAAAAGTATAAATTTGAATGCCTTATAAAATAGATAGATAATTTACATAAGTTTTTAGGCACGGTTAAGTGAGTTTTAACTGATTCAGATACAGTTAAACGACGCTTAATCTCAATGCTTTTAATACCTTTCTTCCTCTTTTCAGTAATTGGTTGCCTTCTTTTTTAATTCTTTTCAAAATATCAGAATAGGGTTCGCTGTCAAAATCATCATCTTCACAGGCTTCGTTTAAAAAATTTCT
The DNA here is from genome assembly GCA_903854205.1 of uncultured Bacteroidota bacterium. GTDB lineage: Bacteria > Bacteroidota > Bacteroidia > Chitinophagales > Saprospiraceae > Saprospira. Next base: position 9,589 of record CAINVS010000149.1, read on the forward strand.
AATCTGATCTGAAAGCACAGCGTGATCATGCCATTGTCCGAGCAGTTCCCCGGCTAATTTAATACCTTTTGCGTCTTCTACAGCTTCTAAATCAGGCTGCATAAGTTTCAGGAGCTCAATGATATAGTAAGCCTGTTTTACCCGGCTGCGCATTTCATGCATCAAGAGTTCATCCTTTTTGAAAGGCAGTAAATCTTTTACCTGTTTCAGTCTTTTGTTCAGATATTTAAGAGTTTGTTTTATTGCTTTTTTGTCAGTATAGCCTTCTAAAAATACAGCAGTATCATTTATACTGTCTTCCATCACTTGAGGCTTAAAACTTTGAAGTGCCGACTTTAACTGTACCGATTCATCCTCTGCACTTTTCTGAAGTTCGCGATAGAAGTCTTTATAATCCTCAAGTGGAGTTTCTTTGGCAAAATAAGTAAAGAGCCTGTTTTGTACCTGAATATCGCGCAATTTTCCAACTGCTTTGAATAATTGTCTTATGTCTTCAAAATGAGTCTTGTATTCGAATTTTCCGCCTGAAAGCGGATCCAATACCTGATATAGTGCTTTTAGGCGTTTGATTCCTACTCTGAGATCATGCAGAGCGTCTACATCATGTTCAGATTTTGCGGACTGCCAATTATTGAGCACTGTGGCCTGTTGTGCCTGGAAATAGGAGAGGAGTGCTTCTTTTATCATAACGAATTGTATTACTTGGTTTTTTGATTTTTTCGGAAAAATTCAATCTAAATCTTTATTAAAGATAGGAATTTTTTAAAAGAAAAAGCGCAAAATCGTATAACGATTTTGCGCTTGTGGTGCCGAAGGCGGGACTCGAACCCGCACACCTCGCGGCTCACGCACCTGAAACGTGCGCGTCTACCAATTTCGCCACTTCGGCATCATGTAAAGTATTTAATGAGGCTGCAAATATATGGGATGTTATCGAATTTACAAACCGTTTACAGGTTTATTTTGTAAAACATTCAAAATATCGGCATCTCAGCTCTTTTTTATAGTTATAACTAAATATATCACAATTCACAGTTTCAGAAAAGGCAACATTCATTTTACCCAGAATCTTGGGGTGTAGAGTTGTACCCTACAACTCTACACCCCAAAAATGCATTGGATCCGACTTGATTTTTTGTTCTCGTCATTTTTGACGAGATCAAGACAAAAGTAAAAAAGAGCCCGCGGCAGCGTTACCAAAACTGAGCATAAAAAAAGCCTCCGTTTTCGGAGGCTCCTGAAGATTCAAAGCTATGATAGTAGATATTAGATAATAGATATGAGACTTGAGATCAAATACTCAAATAACAATTATTTTACTTCTTCAAAATCAACATCTGTTACATCGGCTGTGCCATCCTCACCTGCGCCAGGATTCTGCTGCTCCTGTCCGCCGCCCGGATTCATATTCTGTGTTGCAGCGGCCCAAGCATTATTAATTGCTTCTAAGCCTTTTGTAATAGCATCGATATCGCGTTTTTGATGCGCATCTTTCAGTTCAGTCAATGCCGATTCAATATTGGCTTTAGCATCAGCTGAGATTTTATCGGCATATTCAGTCAGCTGTTTTTCAGTCTGATAAATTACTGAATCCGCTTCATTGATTTTGTCGATGATTTCGCGTGCTTTACGGTCAGTATCTGCATTTTCTTCCGCTTCGCGTTTCATACGTTCTACTTCTTCTTTGGAGAGCCCTGTAGATGCTTCTATGCGGATTGTCTGCTGTTTGCCGGAAGTCATTTCTTTGGCAGAAACACAACAAATAAAGGCTGCCTCAGGTTGCCGGAGAGCACGGCAAAGGTCGGGCCCTTTCCATAACTTTTTTAACAAATAACATATCTGAGTTTTGAAAAAAATGG
>CAINVS010000150.1 GCA_903854205.1 uncultured Bacteroidota bacterium
GTAGAATATAAAATGTAAAATAGCCTGCCCCGACACCTCGGGGTAAAAGTGGTATTTCGGAAATAGAATAGTCATTCTCTCATGAATTATAAATCAAAATTAAAAATTTAAAAGTCAAAAAAACAATTCGTGAATTCGTGGCAACCTTACCCACCGAAGGTGGAGTCTATTCGTAAAATAATTTTTGCGTCCTTGCTCCCTTGCGAGATTGAAACTAATTCGTGCTACTTTGTGCCTTCCTGCCTTCGTGGCCCAAAAACGCTGCGTAAACTCTCTCTTCTCCCCGGTAAAAAACAAATCGCGATTACTCCCAGTATTCAAATTAAATGATACCGTTTATTTCATCAAAACTAATTTTATATCTACTTTCGCCTCAATTATTTTATTTCATTAATGCTGAGCTTTAATTATATCATTTTTACCGGCGACGCATTATTGATCTTATTTGCTATTCATTTACTCACTACCGGGCAGGGAAATGTATTTCTAAACAGACTACTAAGCTTATTTTACATAGGCCGTGCCATACAGAATATTTTGTTTTTGACGATAAGCCAAGGTCAATCATTTTATTCGTCATTTATTTTCGGGATAAATCCAGTCGTTTCTTTTCTATCTCCTGTAATTTGTTATTTATACGTAAAGGGGTTTATAAAAGATGAAATCAAATTGAAAAAATGGGATTGCCTTCACTTTATCCCTGCTGTACTTGTTTTAATAAATATGATTCCTTTCTATGTTTCATCAACAGCAGAACAACAAGCGTTTATTAATAACTTCAACGGCAATAAAATAGCTGAGTCTCACCTCAAATTCATCATACCCTTAAGCATTATATTTTTATCGAGGTCGTTGATATTTCTTTCCTACATGTTTTTTTCTTGGAAAACTTTTATTGCTGCAATAAAAAACAAATCAGATAAAATTATTCCTGTACAAAAAAACTGGCTGGCTTTTTTACTTTCCATCAGTACTATTTTCCACATCATCACTTTCATGGTCACTTTTTATATGATTTCACATGATATTTCTATTGGCGCTTTAATGGATTTAAAATTGTTCTCCATAACGGTATCGGTTTTAATGCTCTTGTTTATCATTTATCCAATTTTACAACCAGTGGTTTTATTTGGACATCTGATTGTTAAACCCACAAAGGATTTCCCATTAATAGAAACTACAGAACCTATTTCAATTCCTTCAACCCAGGAAACAGACAGTAATGAAATCCCTAAAAATGCATTGCTTACCGATGAGCAAATTCTATATTATGAAAAACTATTTGAGGAATCCATGAAAAAAGACAAATTTTATCTGGATCCTGAAATTACAATTAGCAAGTTGTCGGAATTGCTAAATATCCCAAAACACCATTGTTCCTTTTATTTAAACCAAACTGCCAATAAAAGCTTCCGGGCTTATATTAATCATTACCGCATCAAATACTTTCTTGAGTTGCATGCCATACATTCAAAAGAGCTGACCAACGAAGCTTTATCCGATCAAGCTGGCTTCAATTCCCGCAACACATTTATCGCAGCCTTTAAAAAAGAAACGGGTTATACCCCCACCGAATATTTCGTTTTAAACCGGAATTTGTAATAAATTTCAACTGCAAAATCTGGGATTAGATCCCAAATCGTAGTTTTTTTTCGTTTTCTGATTTTTACGGGATCGTCAAATTTGTCTTTTCATTATCTGTCCTAATCTAACATTTTAGAAGTATATAGCCCGTATTACAGCATTTACAGATACAACTTTGTTCCATTTTGCAAAATGGAACAAAGTTTCCATAGTATTACATACTGCCTTTTGCCCAATTGTTTATCCTTGCACTTCTATTTTCTGAAAGAAAAATAGCCCTCCCCTTGTAAAATGCTACTTAACACATCGACTGTGTTAGATAAATACCCAAAAAATCAAAATCGAAGGAAAGTCATTCAAAAAGCAGCAGATGAAATTCACCATTCTCACAACAGTTCTAATCATTGCATTAGCCATTACCACAACCACCAATGCCCAAGTTGGAATTGGGATATCTACCGCTGATATAAATCCATCGGCGCAGTTGGATGTAAGCTCCACTACAAAAGGGTTTTTGCCACCACGGATGACAACAATCGAGCGAGATGCGATAAGCACACCTGCAACTGGGTTAGTCATATTTAATACCACAACAAATAGTTTGGAGTATAAATCAAGCACAGAATGGGTATCTCTTAGAACTACAACTCCAAATACTGCAGACATAATTTTACCAAATGTTCTTATCTGCACACAGCAATGGATGGAAAATAATTTGGATGTAAC
>CAINVS010000151.1 GCA_903854205.1 uncultured Bacteroidota bacterium
AGGTTAAATTATCAACTGGTCTATACCGATAAAAGATTAAAGTTGTATATCAGGAAAATAAAATAATATAAAAATGAATTTTCTATATCAAAAGTATATCGCCTCTCTCCAAATCAATGTTCCTGAAACAAAGAATGAAATTTATCTTTTTACGGATCAGGAACTGGCAAAATTAAGACAGATTTATTTTCAGACTGTCCTCCTTGCCGCATTTATTGGAGGTTTTTTTATCTTTTTGTATTATTTACCTACCTATTTTTTCGAATTTTTTCAAGATAGTATTGTACTCAATATTTTTGGCATAAATATTCCAATCGAATATTATGGTCTTATATGGTGCGGGTTACTTACTTTTGCCGAGGTTATGGTGCTTACTTTTACGCATCTTCGGATGACCCATACTATTTCTGTTATCTCAGGATTGCTGAGCGAAAGCAATAAAAAAGAAGTAATTGAGGACGTTGTTAAATTGGGAATCAATCATAAAGATAAATCGATAGTAAATTATGGGCTCAATCCCTATAAAGGCAGCAGCAAATCCTATCTTTTTGTTATAAATATGCTCAATTTATTTAAAGCTTTCTTATCTAATCAGTTATTGCGTTTTTTATTGCAGCGTTTCCTCTCCAGATATATGATAAAATATATTTTAGATCTGATTGGGACACCTATTTATATGTTTTTTAATGCATTAGGAACTCATTATGTGTATAAGGATATCATTTCAACTATAATGGGCAGGCAGATTATTACCATCTATATCAGCCGTTTAGAAAAAAAGCAATTGAACGAAACCGAAAAAGAATTGATCTACGATACCCTTCACCTGATCGTATTATCCAAAAAAGCTTTCAATCAAAACCATTCAACACTAACAAAAGAATTGTTTAAATTTTTTGAAATTAAACCTGTAAAAGAAAGGGAATACAAAGACAATGATTTAGCGCAACTGAATAGTTTTTCCCCTTATATTCAAAAGTTGATAAGCGATATCGTAATTATGGGCTTTGTTTTGGATGGCAAAATTTCCAATAAGGAAATTGAAAAAGTAAGAATTCTTGACGAGAAATACAGTTTTAACATTTCTATTGATGAGATGAAAAAAGCGGCAAAAGAATTTATGAAAGGAAGAGGCTTGAAAATGATAGGTATTTTATAATTATCAAAAATTCCTCTAAATATGAGATTTGTTTTTTTATTGTTTTTTATAAGTTTAACGACTCTTATAACTGCCCAAATCTCCCAAAAAGATAACGTAGCAGCTAAAAACAGCATTAAAACAGCTGATAAACTAGCTGAAAGTGGTAAATATGAAGCTGCTATAGGACAGCTGGATAACAGTTTGAAATTATTTTCCAAATACAATGCTTGGGAAAAATATTATTCAAATTGCGATAAGTTAATTACTTGGACGGCTTTATCAAAAGGCTTTGACGCTGCAGTAAGTTTGAACGAGCATATTCTGGAATCATGTTCAGAACATTTGGGTAAAACCCATATTTCATATATTTACTTACAGCATATTCGTGCAAAGTATCTGTATAAGGCTGCTATGGATATTGATGCAGCTGACGCATTTACCAAAACTGCATCAGCTTACGCCAAATATTTTGGCAAAAAATCTCACGAGAAAAGAATTGAATTTTATATAGATTGGGCTGCTTTTTTGACCGCTGCACATCAGTTTGAAGCAGCTTTGCAAAAGCTGAAAGAGGCTGTTTATATGGCTGAACAGCTCTATGGTGATGAAAGCGAGGAACTCATGATGGTTTCAGAAAAAGCAGCGCTGCTTGCCTTTGAAATGGAGCAGTACTCTACCTGCCGGCAGTTAGGGCGGCGAGCAATAAATGCCAAACGAAAAATTTTCAAAAAAGAGGACTACAGTTTTGTCCCGCTTTATTTAGTCCTAGGTAAAAGTTCCATAATTCTTAATGAAGCAGCGACGGCTACTGCATATGCAGAAAAAGGTTTGGAACTTTGTGAAACGTTCAAAAAAACTAAAACGTCAGATGCTGCGGATTTTTACCAAATTTCTGCTGATGCAAAATGGCTTAGTGGTTCTCTCGAAGAGGCGGTAGATTTAATTCAAACTAAACTAAAACCGCTCGCACTTTCTCTTTACGGACAAAATAGCGCTGAACTGGCAGAGGTTCACCGCAGTTTAGGAATTTACAGTATTGATCTGAATGACTATAAAAAAGCCGAAGAAAATCTAAAAACTGCCGTTAAAATATCAAAGTCCATAAATGGAAATAAAGGAGATGTTATTGCGGAACTTTATAAAAATCTCTCAGACTGTTCCAAAAGAAACAACCGCTATTCAGAGGCACAAAATTATATTTTTGCAGCACTTTCAGCAGTTTGTATCAGTTGCGGCAAAGAGCTCACAACCACAAAGGATATCATAAGTGCACTTGAAAAAGAAACAATATTGGACCCGGTTCAGTCACTTTACCTTATTTATGAATACCTGAACTTGCAATATGTTCAGCTGCAGTCTGATAAAGCCAAACCTGTTTTTTCCGATATCGAAAAATTGATAAAAGCGACTGCACAGTATCAGTTTAAGGTTCAGCAGAGCAGAATAACAACTTCTGAAGAGGCTGCATTTAAAGATGCTCAGGCACAGGGCATACTTTGTATGCTGCCGCTTTTATCAGAAATGGCAAAGGCTGAAAAAAGTAATAAAAAACTAAAATTGGCCTACGAATTAATGCTGCAGCACAAGCAGCTGAAGTATCAGTTGGCCATGCAAACTTTGACAAATGTCGGCTTTGGCAATATTCCCGACAGCCTGATTCATGCATTTCAAAAACATCAGGAACATTTTCTTGCAGCTGAGCGGGAATGGGCATTAGCTAAACTCCGAAAAGATGAATCCGCTGCAGAAACTGCCAAAAGTAAAATGCTGCGTTCGAAAAGAGAAACTGCTGAATGGGAAAAAATGATGTCTGAAGCCTTCCCTAAATATTTTCAGTCAATAAGAAAACCAAATTTTCTAAACTTGGCGGAAATTCAACAAAATCTTGATGCTAAAACTGTTCTATTGGATTATTTTGTTCGGGGAGAACAAATTTGGCTTTTTCAAATCAGTACCGGAGATGTCAAACTATTGGAACTGGATATGGAAGGGGAAGAATTATTGGATATGATGGATGAACTCTATCGCTCTTTTACAGACCCCTTAATGCTGAAAAGGGCGCCAAAATCTGCAAAAACAGAGTATATAGAATTAGCAGATTTGTTTTATAAAATTTTGGTTTTGCCGGCCCTTTCTTCTTTGCCTAAAAAAGTTGATAAATTACTCATTGCACCTGATGGTCTGCTGTATTATCTGCCATTTGAAACCATGATTAGCTCTGTTCCAAAAGCTGATGCAAAATATACAGATTTCAATTTTCTGATTAAAAAATATGCTATAGCCTATACCTATTCAGGTTTTCCAGTTAATAATACAGACAGAAAAAAAGTTAAAGGGAATAATCTGTTGGCATTGTTTGCTGAATATGAGACAATTTTACATGATCATAAACAGCATAATCTATCTTTCACAAACCTAAGCGGTTTAAAAGAAGAATCAGAAATTTTTCCGAAATCTTTGATCATCTCCAAACTGACGGCTAAATCGGCTAAAAAATCAAATTTGCTAACAGCAATAAAAACAGCAAATATTATACACTTGTCTGCACAGCTTTTTCACAATGAACGTAATTACCTGAACCCTTCACTGGTGTTGAGTGATTTTGAGGAAAACGATCAGGATAATTTTTTGTTTGCCAATGAAATTACAAATCTGCATACAGACGCTGAACTGATAGTTTTAAGTGCTGCCAATGCCGGCTTTGGCAGAATGCCTGATGGTGAGGCCATGCAATTGATGTCTGCCGCTTTTGAAATGGCAGGATCCCGATCCATGCTGCATTCTTTATGGACAGTGAATCATAAAGCAAGAATAACGATTCTGAAATCTTATTACAAGTATTTAGCTGAAGGCATGAGAAAAGACAAAGCCCTTCAGGCAGCTAAGTTAGACTATCTGAAATCAGTTGAAAAAGACGAAGAGGCTCATCCCATGTTTTGGGCAGCTTTCGTTCAAAGCGGAGATTTACTGCCCTTAGGAAAATCGAAATCAGGAACATCTTATCTGATATGGATAGTTTTGGGCTGTATTGCAATAGGTTCAGGAATAAGATTTTACTTGTATAGAAAAAGTAAATCTGCTGCTTAAATTATTAAATACAATAGAATTATGAAAAAACAGGTTGTAGCTTTTTTGAAAGAGAATATTGGTCTCAACAGTCAGGTTGACGGTTTTGGCGGTTGGCTAAACGGGAAATTACTCTCCATTTCTGACGAAGGAGAAATTGTTCTGGAATTTGAAGTGCGGGAAGAAATGCTCAATCCAATGGGGACAATTCATGGTGGTGCCCTTTCAGCAATCTTGGATGAGGCTATGGGCATGCAGCTTTTTATTAAAAGTTCTGATGATGATGTATATTTTGCGCTCAATATTTCTGTCGATTTTGTAAAAAATGCTAAATTTGGCGAGAAGCTTCGTGTGGAAACTGAAGTAGTCAGAATTGGCAAAAATACAGCAAATTTAAGATCGGTTGTATTTAATGCCAAATCCGAAACGGTAGCTCACGGCTCTTCAAATTTTTTAAAAGTTAAAGGCTAAACCAATTTTTTATAATTTAATTTTCAAAAACTAAATATCATATGTCATGAATGCACAAAATCTTTACGAGATAATCGAAAAAGGCATAGCCAAATTGGGAATTGACCCAACTTCAACAAGAGGCGAAAAAACCGGACAATGGGATTTTAATAGAGGTTCTGCTTCAATAGCTATGGGACTTACCGTAACGGAACGTTTTCCAAACGGCTATTTCTATGTTACCTCGGTTTTGATGAACGAAAAAGATGTTCCTGCTGCTAAAAAAATGGATTTCTATCGTAGTATTTTGGAAACTAATGCATCATTGGTCAACATGCAGCTCTCTGTCAATGAGGGTTGGGTATTGCTCATTTCTAACCGCGATGCTTTGGGTCTTGATGATGTAGAAGTAGCAATTACGATCAATGAATTGAGCTTTTATGCCGATGAACTCGATGATCAGTTGAAAAATGCTTTTACGGCATAGTTGAATTTTAGTTTTAATTTTGTAAATAGCTGAATGTCTCTCTTTATAGCAAATCATCTGATCGCGTTGATTTTCGGGATTCAGCAACGATGTTTTTTGCTTCCCATTGTTTTTATACTTTGGGGGGCTTCTCTTTTTGGGCAGGTTGATAAAGTTTACGTCAGAAGCCTTAACTACGAAGGACTTAAGAAAACTAAGCGTACTGCTGTGAAGCAGAGTATGAATATACATGAAGGCGATTCAATCAGTTTGGAACAGCTTATGCCTAAATTGGAAGAGAATCGACGCCTCATCATGAATTCCAGGCTTTTTTCTGATGCGGAATTAAAAGTGGTAAATTGGGACGGAAATGATGTAGATTTAATCCTTAAAGTTCACGAGGCCTGGTATGTTTATCCCATTCCAATTTTTGAATTGGCTGACAGAAATTTTAATGTCTGGTGGCGGGACTTCGATCATGATATTGATAGAGTGAACCTTGGTTTGGCTGTCTATTGGCGGAATTTGGCAGGCTACAATGATTTGCTTCGTTTTATTACTCAGTTTGGATATACCCGAAAATTTGAGATCGATTATTCAATGCCGCCAATCGGTCTCGCTAAACGCTGGGGCTTTGGTTTAAATGTCCTTTATTCGGACAATAAAGAAATTGCCTGCAATACAGTCGGCAATAAACTGCTGTTTTATAGAGATTTTGACTCTAAAGAAAGGCAATTCAGCCGATTCAGAGCTGGATTGACCTTCAAATACCGACAGTCGGTATATGATCAGCATGTTTTGGGATTACAATATCTTAAAATGAACATCAGTGACTCGGTGTATAGCAGAAATCCTGATTTTTTTCTTGATAAGCGTCGATTACAGCGCGCTTTTAATTTCGATTATGAGTATCGTCGCGATAAGCGTGATATCATGGTTTATCCTTTGAAAGGCTATTTTTTTTCATTCCAGATTAAAAAAAGGGGGCTTGGAATTTTTAAAGATATCAATCAGCTTTGGCTGACAAATAGAACTGCTATCTATCAGAAATTCGGAAAACGTTGGTCCTTAGGACTTTTAGGAGAGGGGCGATATTCTGTATTCCGGCATAAGGATCCCTATTATCAGCAGGAAGCACTCGGTTATCTCGACAGTTATGTCAGAGCCTATCAATATTATGTTATCAACGGTCAGGATTATTTATTTTTCAGATCAGACCTGAATTTTAAAATTCTGGATTATAAAATCCCCTTGGATGAATCATCCGAAAACACTTATTCAAAATCTTTGCCCATTCATTTACATGCTAGACTGCATGCCGATTATGGTTATGTTTGGGACCGATATTACAGTGCCGGTAACCCTTTAAGTAATAATCATCTGGTTGGAATGGGAGTTGGATTAGATCTGGCATTGTATTACTATAACCTCGTTATACAAATGGAGTATTCAATAAACAAACTATGGGAAAAAGATGTATTTTTGAAGTTCAATTTCAATTTTTAATAATAGTACCCTCCCTTGATACCCACTTTTAACACCTAATTCAAAAAGACAATGAAAATAGCCATTTTTAGCCGATTTTTAAAACCTGAACATGA